>JBDSUM010000039.1:0-31039 GCA_039927695.1 Minisyncoccota bacterium | reverse complement strand
TACCAGTCGTGAGATCACCTGAGAACGTATATGCCGGCGTATTAGCGGCACCGGTGCCTCCGATACCGATGAATTGTGAACCTGCCGTGATGGTTCCACCAACACTTAAGTTAGTGCCATCGAAGGTAAAGCCTGAGGTACCACCAAGCACACCACCAGAGTTGTAGTATGCGACTTGGTTTGCGGAGCCGACGGAAGAGCTTGAAGCAAAGCCAAGACTCGTGGTGCTCACCCATTGAATACCTGTTCCCGTTGTTTGAAGGATCTGACCCAGAGTACCGCGCGTTGAGTTGTTGTCATATATACCTCCTCCAGTGATTGAGAGATCTCCAACAACAGTGAGTTTTGCGAAGGGAGAGGTGGTGCCGATGCCGACGTTGCCGCCAGCACCTTGCAGGATCAAGTTACGCCGAACTCCGGTGCCGCCAATCTGTGCGTCAATACGGAAAACATTATTCGTTGAATCTGGATAGATAGCGAGACGTT
Organism: Minisyncoccota bacterium; assembly: GCA_039927695.1. GTDB lineage: Bacteria > Patescibacteriota > Minisyncoccia > Phycocordibacterales > Phycocordibacteraceae > C7867-001. Next base: position 30,553 of record JBDSUM010000039.1, on the reverse strand, counting down.
CATAGTTCGTTGGGGTTGTCTCAAGTGTATTGTAGAGGAAGAATTGTTGACGAGAATTGCTTGCGCCAACGGGCGTAAGGGTTGAGAGAATATTTGCTGAAGAGTCTTCAATACGTAGTGTATTAGCAGTTTGTGAGGCAGCTTGATGGATTACTAAGTTATCGCGTGTAGCAGTGTTGGTATTAATGGTGACAGCAGGAGCTCCTGCTGCTGCAGAGCCACTTCCAAAGTAACTTCCTATGGAGCCTGCGGCAAAGTTGGTTGTAGCAGTGAAGTTATTTGCGGTTACGGCAATGGATGATGGCCCGAAGGCGATATTAGAAGGGTTACTTCTATAGATTTGTATGTCTCCGAGAAGAATTCCACCAGCCGGGGTGGTCGTTATTCCGCCTACCGAAAGGAGTGCCGCAGGTGTCGTCGTGCCGATGCCCACATTTCCTGAATCAAGAACCGTAATAAGCGGCACATCGCTCGAGTTCGTCGTCTGAAAGTTAATGCCTGTTGTAGTACCAGCTCCCTTCACCGTAAGTCGTGCGTTTGGCGATGAACTGCCTACACCAAGATTTCCGTTTCCATCAACCACTATCCGCTGGATACCACCTGTGCTAAAGCCAATTTGATTGATTGCCGGATGGAATATACCTGTTGTAAGGTCGCTCGCCCAAGTAAATGCTGGTGTATTGGCTGCAGAAGCAATGTTTGAAATAAGCTGACCAGAAGTATTAACGCGAAGTCGTTCAACATTGTTTGTTTCAAAGACAAGATCGTTATTATCATTAGTACCAAGAGTGGCAGTTGCACCAAAACTATTACCATTTTGTTGGAAATATGAGGCTCCAAGGCCAAGTGTAGACGTAGAAGTGAGAGAATAACCGCCTGAACCGTTACCAACGAGCAAATTACCCAAGCTTGGAGGAGTTGCGATGCCGGTGCCGCCATTACCGACCGGCAATGTACTCGTTACATCCGTTGAAAGGTCTACGAGTGCCGTACTTACTGCACCAGCTGTGGCCTTAAGGAAGCCTGAAAGTGAGCCAATAGTTAGCGAACCTACATTTGCGTTCCCTGTTGTAAGGAGTGAAGCGGCTTTTAAACTTCCTGAAATGACTGCATTCCCTGCTACTGAAAGACGTTCTGTTGGAGACGTCGTGCCAAGACCAAGGAAACCACTCGCAAGGAACGTTCCCGCAACCGCGTTATTGGTGATTATGTTGAGTGGATTGTTATCCCTGGTGCCGATTGTTGCTGTTGAGCCAAATGAATTGCCACCCTGTTTAAAGTAGGTTGAATCCAGTGCAAGTGACGTGCTTGAGACCGTTACCGTGAGCGCACCACCAACGTCTGCAAGACCAGCACCCAGAAGTGAAGTAAACGTTGAACTTCCGAGTGTAAAACTCGCAGTAGAAAGACTTGGTGTCTGAATAGGATGACTGAAGTCAAAACGTTTAAGGGTTGAGTTCCAGGTGAGTGTAGCGTTTGGCGAAACGGTTCCGCGATTGAATACGAGCGTGGAGTCTTCTGCATCTACTGATGCATTATCAGAGTTAATACTGAAAACGTTTGATGCGGTACCGTCGATGGACGTCGAAGCCACGAAGAAGTTGTTCACGTGAATGCTATCGAAGTAACCATTGCTCCAGGTAGCTCCCGGGGAACCAACACTGTATTGATTATTAATTGCTGGAATTAAATCAGAACCAACCAAACCAGTGACGGCGAGGTTTGTTGTCGTTGCATTGCCGAGCTGTGCATTGGTACTCGTAAGATTCGTAATTGCTCCATTTGTCGTTGAAAAGTTTGTTGTCGTTGCATTTGCAGCAAAGAGATTCGTTGTCGTAACGTTCGTTGTTGTTGAATTTACGAACTGAGAATTGGTGCCGGTGAGGTTCGTAATCGTCGCTGTAGTGATATTTGCGAGCGTTGCAACGAATGAGCCAAAGATTGCGTTGGTGAAGCTGCCGAGTGCGCTAAAGAAGTTCGTGCTCGTTGCGTTATCGAAGTTAGCATTTGTTGCAAATGAATTTGTTGATGTTGCATTGGTGCCCGTAAGGTTTGTGATCACGCCATTGTTTGCTGCGAAGTTTGTACTCGTTGCATTGGTGAGAATCGCGTTTGTGATATCCGCATTAGTTGCAGAAAGATTCGTGGTAGTTGCATTAGTTGCAACTGAATTTGTTGTTGTTGAGTTTACGAACTGTGAGTTCGTACCGGTGAGGTTTGTTATGACTGCAGTAGCAATGTTTGCGAACGTAGAGAAGAAGGTATCGATGAATCCGTTTAGAGAAAAGAAGTTAGTTGTTGTTGCATTATCGATTACACCGTTTGTCGCGTAAAAGTTTGTTGTCGTAGCGTTCGTTGTTGTTGAGTTTACGAACTGTGAGTTCGTACCGGTGAGGTTCGTGATCGTCGCTGTGGTGATATTTGCAAGGTTTGAAACAAATGAACCGAAGACAGCGTTCGTTATGTTTGCAGCAACTGCAGAAAGATTTGTTGTAAAGAAATTAGTGGTTGTCGCGTTATCGATTACTGCATTCGTTGCAGCGAGGTTTGGGAATGTTGAAGTTCCGGTTGTGCTTGTTGCTGTGAAGTATGGAGCGATAACAGGTCCATCTGAAGTTACTGATGTCACAGCGAGTGATCCTGCTGATATCGTGCCGGTGACCGTTAGGTCACCGTTCACGGTTGTTGTTGCGAGTGTAGTAGTGCCGGTTGTTGTAAGCGAACCGGTTGTTGTTGAGCCTGCAACAAGCGAACCAATATCTGCACTTGATAGCGTTGCGGTACCACCAGATATAGTTACGTTCGTAAGGTGAGCATTGCTACTGGTAACGTCGCCACCGCCTCCACCTCCACGAACACTGCTAATTGCAGAATCGATACTGCTTCGCACGTACGGCCCTACGATTGCGAGAACAGCATCATTAAACGATGCACCAAAAGCATCCTTACTGAAATTATTTATGATGTTTTGGATATAGGTCGTAGGTCCCTTGATGACAGTCCCACTGGTAGTAGTTGCTGAAGTATTTATTGCAACACCACCAATATTCGTTGGATGTGGGAGTGACATGCTTTGTGTTGGACCAAAAGGTACGACTGCGAGTTCTGGTGCGAACGCTCCTGGTAGTGAGAACGTGTCTGCAATTGCACGAACACCTGCATGAATAAGTGCTTGAGCAAGTTCACCAGCTCCAACTAATAGGTGCTCAATCGTGCGCTGCCATGAGATAGGTGCAAATGAAATGACGCTTGCAGTGAGATTTGTTGCAACTGAAGTATTCGATCCCTCGTTTGTGCTCGCTACATTTCCAGTATTTGATTCTGCCCACGCCATAATCTTGCCTGCCATACCAAGCATTGCGTCTTGTGTGAGGTCACTAATAGTTGAGAATGATACGTTCTCTGGCACCCCTGAAGCTATTGCCTGCGCTGCATTTTGTGCGGTCTCGGCAACCTGCTGCGAAGGAGTATGTACGTCTGGCAAATTTGGCAAAGATACTGCTGACGGAACAGAAATACGTGGAGCACTTGGAAGCGCTTCATACGCGCCCGCTAGGGTGCTTCCTGATGTGTCGACAGCACCAAGGTAGCGACTACCAACACTGTCTGCCACAGCGAGCGCTTTTGTTCCTACGTCTGTTTGCGCATCAGCTGCAGAGTTCGCGATAGCAAGCGATCGATCTACCCACATGTCTGCAAGTGCTCCACGCGTCTGAACAACTGCATTTGGTAGATTCGTTGCAAGCTCACCAACGACGCTTCCCGTGTCATACATCGTTCCTGCAGTTGCTTGTGCAATATCATGTGATGAATCCACCCATCCGTACACGCCCTGCTCGTAGAGTGCGAGAAGCCCATCAGTATTTTCTGGTGCATCCGCAACAATGTCACGAGCAACGCTTGCAACAGCAAGCGAAGTATCGGCAGTTCCGCGCACGGTAGCGAGGTATGCGTCACCAATACTTTGCGCTGCTGCAAAAATAGTTGCACCGGTGTGAACGTAACCATTTACAAATGCGCTCGCAACTTCTGATGGGTGCATGACTGCATCGCCGATTGCATTGATACGAGACTGCGCTACACGCGCATTGTTGTCTGAACTAAATGCCGATGCAAAAGAAGATTGTGAATCATTTGTTGATGCAGTAATCGAAGCAGCAGCAAAAGTTTGTGCGTATGTATTTGATTTTGCTCCCGTTACGTATGCAAAGTTACGCGAAATATTTTTTGCACTTGGAACATTTAAATCTGCTGCAATTGTTTTATGCGTAGATGTTGTTTCGGTAATGCGAAATGAATCATCGATTGCGCGTGGTCGTGTAACGAGATCTGCAACGTGCTGCACATTTTGTGGAAGCTGCGCAAGAATATTTTGTACTTCTGGTGCGGTGGAAGCGTACGCAGTACCAACGGTGAAAACGAGCGCAACAGCTGCCGCAACGAGTGGGCGATGTACGCGTGTTGGACCAATAGGCAACGCAAACTGCGTGCGTTGTATTGGTGAAATAACACTGCGAGCCTTTTCTGCAGCTACATTGCTCGCCTTCTGTATATGGTCAGTAACGGGAACGACGGCATTTGCAATTTTATATTCCTGCTCGCGTACTTTTGCAGTTTGCAGTGCAAGTTCGCGCTTTCGTTCTTGCTGTAATGCAACAAATTGCTCGAGAGAATTTTTATCAATGAGCCATGAGCGACCTATTTGTGCTCCCTTAATTTTTCCTTCGCGACAAACTCGCGCAAGGTAATCTGGATTGTATCCAGAAAGATCAGATGCTATTTTCGTTGAGACTAACGAATTGGAGATGTTGGTTTCAAAAAGATCAGGCATGTCGGGTAACCGAATTACCTAAATAATACCAAGCTATATCGCAATACACTCATTTTGTTTGGGGATAAAATGTATAACTTTCTCCATGTGCAAACAAAAAATATTTTTACCTGTTCTTCAAATAAAATATTTCCACCAGTAAGAACTTTTTCATTCGAATTTTTATCCGAAACACGTTAAAGATTCAAAGAGATATGCAAAAAAGATCCTTAAGATACTATTTCTAACTTCCAAAGTAGCGATTTCTGTTAACTTTTTATATATTTTGTAAAATTTCTATAACCTTTTGTCACAAATCCTGCCCGTGAAACATATCAAAAACCCTGTACATACTAGTCATATCGTTCATAAGAGAGACCATCATTAGGATCATGTATTTTACAGATACTATCGTTTAATTTCATATATGTATTTTGGTATTTTTTACCAGTTAAACTTTTCTACAGAAATATCATTAATTCTAAACTCCCTATGGAGGCTTTGTGCATAAAATCTCTCAGCAAGCATGTACCGGATCATTAATAGCTTTGAAAGCTAATTTTGTGAGGCTCAACCTATAGTTTTCTACAATCTCGTGGGATTTAGAGTTTAAGAAAATTATATTTGATCATTACATTATAAATATAAACACCTGCATGAATGCAGGTGTTTATATTTTCTTGTCTTGCCGAGACGAGAAATACTCTATTTACATGTCGTTTGAGTATTTATTTTACCGTTTGAAATGGCTGTCCCCGACGAGAAAGTTCACAACTGGATTATTTACAACATGGCCACTTAAGTATCGCTCAGCATATCCAGTTCCAACTGCTGCAATCGCTATTGAGATCATCGCCACAGCAACAAATGCTGCAATAACAGGTGCATTAGTGCGGACTGATCGCTTACCAACTTTTGTTTGCTTTACTACCCTTCCACGCTTTGATTTACGGGTAACTACCTTTTCCTCACGTATTGCAGCAATAGTTGGCTCAGACGCCGTATACGTCTGCACACGAGATGTTTCTACCGGCCTTTCAATAGGAGCTATGCGCTGTATTGGAACAAAGTACTGAGTTTCTTCTTTCTCCTGCATTTTGTGAATTGGGATCGAAAACTCATCCTCATTTGGAGCTTCTGCTGTGGTCTCTTCGGCATCTGGTGCCGCGAGCAAGAGTTCATCTTCTTCATACGCACTTGGCAGAAGAAGTTCAGGAAGATCTGCCTCTACATTAGAGCTAGCAAAAGCTTCTTCAGGAGCTTCATACACTTCATTACGTGCATCTATTACCTCTGGAGACTCAATTCTCACCTCCTGCTTCCTATCAAACCATTCTCGCCATGCAGATTGCATATCAGTAAGAGTTGCGTGAGTGTCCTCAGGGATAGTTTGAGCAACTGTTACTGGCTCATATGCTGGCTCAGGCGTTGCAATCGGAGCTCGAACTACCGTCTCAAGCTCAGGAATCATGTCTACAGGCTCTGCTTTGTATACAGATGGCTCCCATACGGGCGATTCTGGCTCAGTACCGGTTGCTTCAACCTGCAACTTTTCTTCAATAGGAGTTGGTGCTTCGACTACTGCTTCTTCACCAAATCGATGCTTACGTATTGAGGGTTCAAATACATACCAGCTACGACCAACCATCTTTGCATCAACGTGCCCTTCGCGACACAACTGCCCTACGTAATCCTTCGCATATCCAGTAATTTCTGCTGCACGCTTTGACGAGATGTATGTCTTGTCTAAAATAGTTATTTCATCCATATAGATAGTATATAGGTTTCTCGTCTCAACTAAGACTGCTATCAACAGGCTTTAAGGTGCCCGATGATTCTCGACATATCTCTAACTATTTGTAACGACAAACGCAAAAGGAGCGACTTAGTCGCTCCTTTATGACTCTTACTTCAGGTTGAAGTCGCTCTGAAACTAACTAATTTCCTTCAAGAGCAGTTCTCTCAAAAGTGCAGGGTTACCAGCGCCCTTCGTAGCCTTCATGGACTGCCCCAGTAGGAACTGAAGGCCAGCTTCCTTGCCTGCCTTGTACTCCTCTACCACCCCTGGGTTAGCTTCAAGAACGCCACGCACCGCCTCTTGGAGAGCTGCCGGATCGCTCACCTGCATTAACCCTGCCGTAGTAGCAAGTGTCTCTGGGTTGCCACCTTTCTCAAACATAATGGCGAGCACGTCTTTAGCTCCACGCGATGATAATTTATTTTCTTTTACCATACGAATAAGTTCCGCAAAAGATTCTGGTGTTACCTTTCCGTATGTCGTTTCACCTTCACTTTCGTCGTCATTTTTTGCGTTCGTTACATTTGCAGCAAGTCCGCTTAAGTCAGAAGTGAAATAATTTATTGCGAGCGCATGTGTACTCGTATCGTTTGCAAGCAATGCAATTACTGCATCAAAGAATTCACGACGTGCAGAATCATATGCAACAAACGTTGCATCTTCGTCTTTCATGCCAAGTGCTTGGTATCGCGCGCGAACGGCAGCTGGTAGTTCCGGGAGTGATGCTACAAGTGCTTCGTCACTCCATTCAGGAACATCACGGCGAAGAATTTTTGGGAGGTCTGGCTCAGGGAAATAACGATAGTCTGCGCTACCCTCTTTTGAACGCTGACGGAAAGTCTCTTGTTTCCCTTCGTCCCAACCACGTGTCTCTTGTGAGACGACGCCACCCTCATCAATGAGTTTTGACTGTCGTGCGATTTCGAACTCAATAGCGCGTTCTACAGAACGGAATGAGTTTAGATTTTTCACCTCTACTTTTGTTCCGAAGACGTCAGTTTTCGAAACACTGATGTTCGCCTCAATACGCATTTCTCCTTTTTCAAGATTCGCATGCGATACGCCGAGCGTACGCAAAAGTTGCTGAAGTTCGCGTGCAAAATTCCCAGCAGTCTTTGCATCATGGATGACCGGCTCGGTGACGAGCTCCATGAGCGGAACTCCTGCACGATTGAAATCCACCTCGCTCGTTTTATCAGCACCTTCATGCGAAGATCGAGCCGTGTCTTCTTCTAGGTGTACCCGGGTGATGGCAACTCCAGCGAGTTCACCGCCTGCAACGAACGGGTATTCGTACTGCGTGATCTGATACCCCTTCGGAATATCAGGATAAAAATATGACTTACGATCGAATTCACTATAGTCAGCAAGCTTGGAGCCGAGTGCGGCACCAACGCGAAGCACTCGATAAATAGCATCGCGGTTCGCTGCGGGGAGTGAACCTGGGTGCGCGAGGCAGACTGGGCAAACGTTTACATTCGGTTCGCTCGCCTCAGGATCGTTCTTGCAGCGGCAGAACATCTTGGTCTCCGTAGCCAATTCTGCGTGTACTTCGAGGCCGATAGTTGGGCGATAGGTCATGTATTACCAGTATGCGACCAAAGTCCCTTGTGGGCAATCCTTGTACGTGAGGGATTTGAAGTGGTCTTACGCTTTGATAGTCTCTGTAGAGTCTTTGTCGCCTTCTTTGCTTGCACGAAGTTCCTGAACCAAACTGTCGGAGAATGCCTTCAGAAGATTCTCATCGATTATAGAAAGTGGCCACACAGGCTTTCCGCTGACTTCTGAAAGAATAGCGATCTTCTCGGCTAGTTCTTCAGGGGTTAGGAGGTCTACTTTAGAGAGGACAACGATCTCACGCTTCCCTGCCAGGTCCTTACCAAAGGATTCGAGCTCATTTCGTATCTCGAGATAGCTTTTTGCAGGGTCTTCTTGCTCAGCCGAGATAAGATGTGCAATAAGTACAGTACGTTCTATATGACGCAAGAATTTAGAGCCGAGACCACGACCACTTGATGCTCCTGAGATAAGACCTGGGATATCCGCGATTAAGTAGCCATATAGATCACCGAGATGGGGATCGAGTGTAGTAAAAGGGTATGCTCCCACCTTTGAACGAGCTCGGGTAAGCGAGTTTAGGAGTGATGACTTGCCTGCATTAGGGAATCCAACGAGTCCAACGTCAGCAATTATCTTAAGTGTGAAGTGAATCTCGCCTGAACCACCTATCTTTCCTGGGGTCGATTGCTCAGGATTCTGATTGGTTGCTCCCTTGAAGTAAGGGTTTCCGAGACCGCCGTTACCTCCCTTAAAGACGACAATACGTTGTCCATCCTCGAGTACTTCGAATGTCTCCTTAGTAGTGCCATTTTTAACCAATGTACCAACAGGCACCTTTAGGGTGACTCCCTTTCCGTCGGCTCCATGCTTATTGTTGTTCTCGCCTGGGAAGCCGTTCTCAGCATTAAACTTCTTCGAGAACTGATAGGTAGCGAGAGCGCCGAGATCACGGACGCCTTCAACGACAACATCCCCTCCACGACCGCCATCGCCGCCTGCTGGACCTCCCTTTTCGAGACCTTTCATATGTAGCCAGCGCACGACTCCATCGCCACCTTTACCGGCTTTTGCGTGAATAGTTACTTCGTCGATGAATGCCATATATAAATAGAAAAATAGTCAGTGGTGACTACGATATGTGCATTCTACTATAGAAATATAGTTCTGTCCAAAGTACTGAGAACGATGGTAGGCAGCATATACGAGTAAAGGCCCGCATGGAATGCGGGCCTTTACTCTCAAATATCTCTATCCTAGTACTTAATTACTTGTCGACGAAGAAGCAGTCTTTGTCGTAGTCTTAGTGGTTGAAGTATCCGTAGCCTTTACCGGTGCTGGCTCTGTAATCGGAGTCTGCACAGCAGCTGCCGTAGACTGATTGGTATTGGTATCCTGGAAGTACAACGGAGCAACGTTGATGAGTTTATGCGCGCTCGGACGATACAAGATAGCTTCCTTCGCATTTACGAACACCAGGACTTTGTCGCCATTTAAAGCTTTAGCGAAGAAAGGTTGGTCAGTAAGCGCCTTGGTGTCGAGTACGGTCGCAACGGTTGGTGTCTCGTTTGGAAGAAGAATAAGCGTACTTACTTCCCCAACTAATTGAGCCACCTCTGCTTCTTGTGCAGCGTTGGGATTCTTCTTCAAGACCTGGTACTGGTGATAGTAATATGCAGTGCCAGCAATACCGAGGACTGCAACAATGAGGAGAATTGAAAGGATAGGTCTGCGTCGAGCCTTCACACCAAGTGTCTGTATTGGATTCTGTCTCCGTGTCTTAACGGCAGGCTTTTGCGTATATTCATTCTGAGTAATCATGTCTTCCATAAAGTAACGGTACGCCGGAGCGCGGGAATTATTAATTCGATAATATCTATAAGTATACTCTACTCCTGAACTGGTAGAGCGCTGCCGGTATCGCCACTAGTGTCGACTGTGGGAATTGGGTCTGCACCGGGGGTATCTCCGCTCGTATCTGGTGACGCAGGTGTCGCGTCCTTCGGCGGATCACTCGGGCTTACATCATTCGCCGTATCACTAGGTGTTGGTGTAGGAGTGTTTACGATTGGCGCTACGGGCGTCGGTACGCTCTGAGTATTGGTGGTATTCAAGAGCTGGTCGAGCTGGCTCTTAGTGATACATGTCTCACCTTGAGCATCACCTACACAGAGTGTCTTTTGGTGCGAAGTGCCGGTGTATATGTCATGAATACCGTTCTTAGCGTCTCCAAGCCATGCGATGAGATTTGTTTTGAAACTTCCTCCGAGTGTAGCGATATCTTGGATAGATTTAACGATGAGTGGCGTAACGCGTCCGTAGTCGACAGACCATGGTGTCGCTGATGCTCCCAATGGCTCTAGCCCATTGTCTCCATTTGTTGATACTGCGTCTGGGAATATTTTCTGCAAATTCTGTGCAATGAAACCTGTGACAGGTGCGTGCGTAGGATCCTTAATAAAGGTGAAGTCATCAACTTCTATCTGCATGAGCTGATCAAGTCCTTGAGTCGTAGTAGCAACGTTTTCCTTCAGGCGGCGGTCCGACGAGGTGTTGTAAGTAGTAGCGACGTTTGTAACTGTAATGGAGCCCACCGAGCTACCGTTACGCAAGAAGTTGAAGGCAGTATGGCTAGTTGCGCCACTACTTCTATCATCGAATCCAGCGCCGTTAATGAGTGATCCGTCATATCCTACTGAAAGTAACCCGAGGGCAGTAGTTGTTCCAACTTCTAGGTTTCCTGTACCGGTAACTGTAACAAGTCTAGCGTTGCTGGATGATGAGATAGCAAAGATATCCGGTGTGGTAGTTGCGCCGTAAATATCAACCTTTGCGAGTGGTGAGGTAGTACCGATACCAAATGATCCAGCACCTGTGATGCGTGACTGTTGGCCTGATATAGACCCATTCGGTAGGAAATCGATGCCACGACCGGCACCGGCATAGACATACGCATTACCTGATGAATTAAAGTTAAATCCAAACGCTGCGCGGTTACCGTCAAACTGAACTGAGTTAGTGTCATTCGTTCCGTATGGGTTTATACGCACAACAGCAGTTGATCCTTGGAATTGCGCTGATCCAACTACATCAAGTACAGCATTGGCGGTTGTGGTACCAATCATAAGGTTGCCCTGGAAGTCGAAGCGTCCACGCTCGGTATTGGCAGTGAGGAAACGGACTCCACCGGAGGCAGCATTGCTTGTGGTGGTGAGAGACAAGAGACCGTTACCCGAGGAGTTAGAGACTTTGAAATCGGTAGTTGCCGTGGCACCGTTGAAGCCGACGATACCGTTGACCGAAGGCACTGCAGAGCCCGTTCGGAAGCCGATCGAACCGGCCTGGTTTGCTGCACCGATAGTCATTGTTCCATAGGTGCCGTATGTTCCTGCGATGTCGAGTGCGGTCTGTGGGGTGGAAGTGCCAATGCCGACGTTTGTGCCATCAAACGTAAGACCAACTCCTGACGTAATTTTTGTTCCGTCATAGTAGGTGATGCCGTTAGTCGTCTGGCTAGTGGTCCCTGTTCCTCCCCCGCTCACAAGCGTAGTTCCACCTCCCCCGCCAATAATGCCGAGTGAACTTGTTGCCATAAGCGTGTAACCGCCGTTACCATCACCGACAAGAACCTGTCCGTATGTGGGCACAGTGCTTGTTCCCGTACCACCATTTGCAATACCGAGTACGCCGCTTATATCTGAAGTGAGACTTACAAGTCCTGTCGAAACGACACCTGCCGTTGCCTTCAGTATGCCCGAAAGCGATCCAATGCTTAGCGACGCGCCGGTAATAGTTCCTGTTGCCGTAACATTTCCGGCGAAGAGTGAGTTGCCTTGTACGGCGAGAGAAAGAAGAGCTGTGTTTGATGTAGTCGCGCCGACGTTTACAGTACCGAGTGGAGTTATGGTGAATATATTCCTACTAGTTGTATCTAAAACAGATATATAGTTACTCAAAGAAGTGCTTGCAGCCTTGATGCTAAGACCATTCGCACTTGCGCCGGGACGGAGCGTAAGAGTGCTTGAACCAAATGCCGTACCACCGATAGAAACGTTGTCGGTAAAGGTATAGAGACTACCGGTGCCGCTACCGACCGCCTTGATTTCAAGCTGAGTGGTGGAATTTGGTGTTCCTGTTGAAACAGCCATACTTGTTGCTTCGTCGGCAAGCAGTTTAATTTTTGAACCTCCTCCGTCATTTGCAAAATACATATTGCAGTCCTGCAAGTTTGCATCAATATCAACCTTGCTAACTCCATGCGCTGAATCACCCAGCATGATTCCATATGCACTCACTGAACAAAGATAGACAACTCCGCCGATGATTTGCGTATGTGCTGCACCCACCTTAATCTGTGCAACAGAAGCTCCTTCAGCTTGTGTGTTAATCATGTATACCGAAGAAGAAGCGAGATTGTATGCGTAGGTTTGTGTGCCTCCCCACGAGTGACTATTTGAAATCTGGAGGCCGCCGGCATTAGAACCAACATATATTCCTGAGCCGCCGTTATACCACGTAGTGACCTGATCCATTTGAGAGTCGTGGGGACCGAGGAAGGTCATACCGTTACCGCCGGAGTGATTGATGTTCAGGTTAGTGACATTTGCTTCCATACAGTTGAGCGCAGTTGATGAAAGACCATTAGGGCATACACCTTGTGATGACCATTCGCTGTACATACCTTCTCCTGCGAAGTAACGAATATTTACATTTGAGATTGAGTAGTCAAAACCGTATATACGGAGGCCATCACCTGAAGAGTTATTCGCTTTGTTTCCATCGAGCGTAAGGTTCTGGATAGACCACTCACCGATTCCTCCTGCCCCATCAGTTCCTGTCAGAGCATCAAAGCCTGAGCTCTTAATGAGGTCTGCGTTCGTGCTGTTCTTAAGTTTAATGATTGAAGACTCTACGCTATCTCCTGAGAGATTAGTTTTTGTATAGATAGTAAGCGTTCGAGAAAGATAGGTACCTCCAGGGAAATACACGGTACCGAAGCCTGCCGTACGAGTAGCTTCGATAGCTGCCTGAATTGCAGCAGTATCATCTGTCACACCGTCTCCGACAGCACCGAATGCCTTTACGTTATAAATTGCTCCTCCTTTGTCGTACATAGTTGCACGTGCCACACCTGCCACGTCGAGCGCGAAACTTGGTGTCGTAGTACCGATGCCAACGCTTCCACTTACGTATGAAATGTTCGATCCTGATGTCTGCCATTGGCTGATGCCGTTATTCCATGCAGTGGTAGAAGCCGTCGTAGGGATCACGTAGCCACCTGCAAGCGAGAGGAGTCCGCTCGTTGAGTCATAGGACAGACCAAGTGCGTTTGTCGAGATAGCGCCGCGAGCTCGAGCCGTAGTGAAATATTGATTTGAGCCTTCTGCCACGTTGGTGGTAAGAAGTCCAAGAGAGCTCGTCGCAACCTGAGAGAAGCCACCCGACCCGTTTCCAATAAACAGTTGGTTAGGTGTTACTGACGCGATGCCTGTGCCGCCGTTGGCGACACCGAGAATACCGGTTACATTCGTCGCAAGATTTACGATAGCGCCGCCCGGTGTTGTTGTAGCAAGCGAAGACCAACCGCTCGTTGCATCGTATACATATAGTGTACCGGCTCCTGTCGGATCAAAATACGTAGAGCCATCTGAGACACCTGTCGGTGCCGTTGTAGTTGGAAGAACACCATACGCTACGTGCGCATACGGAATAGCATCAAGTGACTGGCGAGGCGAAAGTGGAGTTCCGTTTACGGTTACGGCGAGATAATATCCTTGACTGAAGTCGAGACTCGAGGGAAATGGTGTTTGCGATCCAAGTGACACTGAAAAATATCCCCCTGATACAGCAACTGCACTTTGTGTTTCGGTCCAGAGAGGACTACCTCCGCTCAAAGTATTGTACAGTTCAAATGTAAAATTAGCCGTACCATTAAGCGGAGTACCGCTCTGCTCGAGATACCCCTGATATCCAATGGTGCGTGGCGCACCTGCAGCGTGCACTGTTGAGAGAATGAGTGCCGAAAGACTGATGGCAATAACCATCGCGACTCCAATAATACGCAAAAAACGAAGCGGAATTAGTGAGTTCGCCTGCGGAAAATCCATACACTTACTATACCTGCAATTATAAGTAATATACCTAAGACAATGCGAATTAGTGGGGACAATCGCTTTCCGAGAAACGGAGTTGTTGAAGTGCTTTTCTCGTTTAATCCTGGTTGCGAGGAAGTTCCTATCCAGGGATTCGTAACAATGATTGGTGTTGGTGTCGTGCCCTTCCCTGGTTCGCCGATGCTTTGAAGAGAAAGAGTGATCTGGTACCCAGTTGAATATTGAATGCTCTGATTAGCCGCAAGTATAAAGGTATACGTGTATGAAGGTACTAAGCCAGTAATAATAAAGAGATGTTGTGTCTGTGGATGTGAATCGGTAAGCGTTACCGTTGCGCCATCTGGCGTCGTATAGGTAATCCTACCTACTGATTCCATACTGGTCGTATAGGATATAGTGATGCTTGTTGGCGAAGCGCGAACAACCTGTATGTCTGAAATAGTTATACTGGGCGGCGCGACGGCTGTCTGACCACTTTCCCCTCGCCCACCGGTACTTGTCTGATTCGATTGGGTTGAGGGAGTATTGCTTGCAGGCGCCGTGCCCGCGGTTCCCGGTACAGGAGTTACCGTATATCCGCCGCCAGAAGATTGCCCACTCGCAGAGTCCGCTGTAGCACCCTCGGCATAGGTACCTCCTGATGACTGTGCGCCGGAAATAGCGGTCGCACTTCCGTGCATCGTATATGACCCCCCCGACATTGTTGTCGCGTGCGTACTCATTGGAACGACGAGAAAGAGGATTAGAGGGAGTACACGAGCCAAACTTTTTTGCATGTCTGCATTGTACTATATCCGTGAATCATGTCCGCTATATTCCCAATAATATTAAAAGACCCTCGCACGGTAGTGCGGGGTCTGTTGAGGTATGAACCTGATTAGAACGCTGCTCAGTTAGGCACGAGCCGCCACTCTATCTTATAGGCGCCGTCATCGTTTTCGTGCTCGCGTGCAGAGCCGGTCTTGATAAGCATCCTCCACGCCGCCCAGAGACGGACCTTAAGGATTACCCCTCCGATTCTCGATCGGAAGAGGCCTTTCGCTTGCAGTCTCTGCACGATCTCATGCCGCTGGAGTCCGGCCCCCAATACGCGATGAATCACTCGCGTAAGCCTCCTCTGACATTTCATGGTACTACCTCCCACCTCATGACCCGAAACTGAGTCTGAAAAGATAATAGATACGATATTCAAATAAGTCAAGTTCGCTAACTTCCCTTTTCCTAACTCACGATCATCCAGCCTTGCTCAAGTAGATTCTCCGCCTTTTTGTATTTAAGTGTCTGTGTTTCGCTTCCCTTTTGTATCGTAACGGTGTCATTGCGTTCATATTGCGGACCTTCCTTTACTAGTGGAGTTTGTGGAGCAGCTTCAGAACCATCGCCACCATCACTAAGTGTTACGAGCTGTGCGCGTGTCTTTGCTTCCTCGGCGAGAATGCGTGATTCGTCAGCTGGAGCGAGTCGTGGCAATGCTTCACGTACTTGTGCAGCGATACCCGCCTGCATGTCCTGGAACTTATGAAGGCCTTCACGACGGTATTCAATAAGTGGGTCACGCTGACCGTATGCACGGAGCGATACGCTACGACGAAGATAGTCCATGTATTCCAAGTGCTCGAGCCAGAAGGCGTCAGTAACCTGAAGAATGAGTCGACGGAGGAGCTGCGTCCATAGTTCAGAACCAAATTCAGTTTGCTTAGCTTCGAACGCTGCTGTGGCAGTCTCGTCATCACCAGCCATTTCTAATACAAGGTTTCCAATTTCTTCGTCCGTACCAAGCAATGCAATCATGCGTGAACGATATATAGAAAGTCGCTGCGTATTGAGCACGTCATCGTAGGCAAGCACCTGTTTGCGAGAATCAAAGTTAAATCCTTCAATACGCTTCTGTGCAGTCTCCAGTGACTTACTAATCATGCCGCTACCAATTGGTTCATCTTCTGCAATTTTAAACGTACCCATCACACGCTTGAGCATGTCGTTAGCAAAGACGCGCATGAGCTTGTCTTCAAGAGATACGTAAAATTGCGTCTCACCTGGATCTCCTTGGCGACCAGAACGTCCACGTAGCTGGTTATCGATACGGCGTGCTTCGTGACGTTCAGTCCCAATAACAAACAATCCTCCTGCAGCTACAACTTGATCGCGTTCTTCTTCGTTCTCCGGTACACCACCAAGCTTAATGTCGACACCGCGACCAGCGAGGTTCGTAGCAACGGTCACGCGACCAAGACGTCCTGCTTGTGCAATCAGTTCTCCTTCGCGCTCGTGATTCTTTGCATTCAATACTTCGTGCGGAATCTTGCTTGAGGTGAGGTACTCGCTCACTATCTCATTGTCTTCAATAGACACTGTACCTACGAGTACAGGCTGACCTTTTTCATGCAGACGCTTCACTTCACGTGCAAGCGCCGTGTATTTGCCATGATTGGTCTGGAAGATGAGGTCATTGTGGTCTATGCGCTGTGTTGTGCGATGTGTAGGAATGACGATCACGTCGAGCTTGTATACCGTATAGAATTCTTCTTCTGAAGAAAGACCTGTACCAGTCATACCGGCGAGAGCCTCATACATACGGAAATAGTTCTGGAATGTAACGCTCGCATAGGTACGTGTTTCCTTTTGAATAGGTACGCCTTCCTTTGCTTCGACAGCTTGGTGAAGTCCTTCAGACCAACGACGACCTGCCTGGAGACGGCCAGTAAATTCATCGACGATAAGAATCTCGCCGTCTTTAACGACGTATTCTTTATCTTTACCGAAAAGAGCTTTTGCCTTTACTGCAGTCTCAAGGTGATGAGCAAGCTTCATGCCGCCTTCTGTGTAAAGGTTATCTATGTTTAGGGCGCGTTCAGCTTTAGTGATTCCTTCGTCGGTAAGCTGAATAGCACGTTGCTTTTCGTCGATAGAGTAATCCTCGCCTTCGTTAAAGGTCGTTACGATTGCAGCGAAACGTTCATACAACTGTTCAGCATCACCCGACGGTCCTGAGATGATGAGCGGTGTACGTGCTTCGTCGATAAGGATTGAGTCGACTTCATCGACAATAGCGAAGTGATGACCTCGCTGCACAATTTGTGAGGCATCGTACGCCGTGTTGTCACGAAGATAGTCGAAACCGAGTTCGTTGTTCGTCGCGTATGTAATATCAGCTGCATATGCATCTCTCTTACTTGTGGGACGAAGGTAGTCATAGATAACACGGAATGAACCTGTCTCATCGCGCAATGCATCTTCTTCTGTCGTTACGTGCGTGCCATCGTAGATATATGCACCACCTGAAGTAACAACACCGACAGTAAGACCAAGATAGTCATACACTTGTCCCATCCATGCAGCGTCACGACGTGCGAGGTAGTCGTTAACGGTAACTAAGTGCACCCCTTGTCCTGCGAGTGCACGAAGTGTGGCAGGAAGTGTTGCAACGAGTGTCTTACCTTCACCTGTGCGCATCTCTGCGATCTTTCCTTTAGCGAGCGCAAGACCGCCGAGTAGCTGCACATCGTAGTGGCGCTGATTAAGAGTGCGGCGCGCTGCTTCGCGAACAAGCGCAAACACTGTTGCGATATCATCATCTGCTGTTGGTGTGCCAGATGTTCGCTCGCGTACTTCTGCAAGCATATCCTTCAGTTCCTGCTGGGTGAGTGATTCAAGCTTGTCTGACAGTGCCTGGGCAGCGTCTACAACGCTTTTACCGCTTCGTACGAAGGAAGCAGACTGGTTTGCACTGAACATACGCCCGAGAAAGGTAGCCATATAGGCCGTAGTATACCTTTTTGGGCGCTATTTTCCAGTGAAGAGACTCCACATACCTATATATAGGTATGTGGAGTTGTACATATAAACGGTATGGAAATGAAAAGAGCCGCTCCCCTAAGGGAGCGGCTCTTTTCAAGAGAACTACTTGCGCTTTGCTGTCTTGCGCTTTGCGGTCTTCTTAACTGCTTTCTTGACAGTCTTCTTAGCTGCCTTCTTTACAGTTTTCTTCGCGGCCTTCTTGACGGTCTTCTTAACAGTCTTCTTGACTGCCTTCTTGACTGCCTTCTTTACCGTCTTCTTAGCCTTCTTTTTTGCTGCCATAGGTCTATGAGTGAAAATAACTTTTTACTAATATTCGACCCACACGCGCACAAAATATTTTTCAAAAACAATTTAAAAAATATTTTGTGCGCGAATGTGTTATGTATGTATTATTGCGCGCAAAAAACTTTTTTGTATGCAAAAAATAAATTGTGTGGATAACTTTTATAAAAACATTTTAGAAATTTTTTCGCTAACTTTTGTAATTACACTTACGCGTTGCATCTTTAAAAAAATTTGATGTGCAGGTGCAAATAAAATTTCGCTAATTGCTTTACGTTAACCACTGCACTTCTCTTCGTATTTCGATTCCAGTAGCCTCTTTCATTTTTGTTACGACAAGTTCAGCGAGTGCATTCACGTCAGCTGATGTCGCACCAGACTCACTCGCGAGTACGAGTGGTTGTATCGGCCACACCAAAGCCTTGCCGACGTGTACGTCTCGCATATCAAGTACGCCATGACGATAGTCGAGGAGCCACGCTATTGGTACTTTCACACCACCCTCAGGCATCGGGAATAATGGCATGCCAGGATACTTCGCTGCGACACGTTCAGCTTCGTCTTCAGGAAGGACTGGGTTTAAGAAAAATGATCCTGCAGTTCCGTAGACAGAAAGGTCAGGAAATTTCTTTGCACGAATTGAGCGTACCGCGTCGCGTATTCCGACGAGCGAAGGATTGGGAATATTAGAAAAATATTCTTCGATATCACGATATCCAAGGTGTGGCTGCGCTTCTTCTGATAGAGCAAGTGTTATGCGCACAACGATCAAACTGCCCGCACTCTTTTTAAAAAGACTCATGCGGTATTCAAAGTCGCATTCTTCTCGTGTGAATGTGCGTAGATTCTGTGTTTGTATGTCATACGCTTCAATGGAGACAACCGAGTCTTCGAAGACGGCGCCATAGGCGCCAATATTTTGCACCGCCGCCCCTCCCATTGTTCCCGGTATCCCTGCAAGATTCTCGGCGCCCCACAATCCTTTATTAGTTACGTCATCTACAAACGTATCCCATGACACGCCGGCACCAACGGTTACGAGTGTTTGCGATCCTTCGTTTCTATATTCAATACCTGGAATACAGATACGCAATACCGCCTTCTCGATCGGCGCATCACTGGCAAGCACGTTACTTCCCTCACCCAGCGGGTAGATTTGTAGACTGCGCTCGAGAGCGAACGCAACTGCTTCCACGACATCCTCCACGGTCTCGCAGGTAACAAAAAGTTTAGTTGGTCCCCCAATCTTAAAGCTGGTGTGTTCAGCCAGCGGGACATTCTCTTCAATACGCATAAACCTATAGTAACGCGTTAAAGCAAAAAGAGCCTTTCGGCTCTTTTTGCTTCGATATTGGAGAATTTACTTAACCCCCAATTGATCCAACAACGATTGACCTTGTGCAGCGGTCTCAGGGTGAGTAAGCATTGTTTCGCGTACCTGTGCGATTGCATCCTGCATACGACCCATCTGCGCGTACACGGCAGCTAGTTGATAGCTTGTGTTTGCATCTTTCATTTCAAGGAGTCTCTGCTTAACAACAACGATCAAATCATTCCAGTCCTTAGTCTGATAGTACGCAAGAAGAAGAATTGGATGGTTCACGCTCGTGGTGCCATACGTCTGCATAAGCTGAGCCTTTGCAGCAGGAACATTACCTTCAAGGATAAGAGTGCCTGCAACATAGGTCTCTGCATCCTTATTACCAGGGAAGAGTTTTGCTGCCTGAGAGAAGTATTCTTTCGCAGCTACAAAGTTTCCAAGTTGGAAAGATTCAATTCCCTGCTCAATGATTACCGTCTGCTTATTTGGCGAGAGCTCACGAGCCTTTGAGCTTTCAGTTTGCGCATCATTAAGACTACCGATGCCACGAAGAAGAAGTGCGTACTGCAAGTGCAAGCGAGTGTCGCGTGGTGCTGCAGTAACAAGTGCACCCATTTGATTAACACTGTATTGCGCTATTTCAGAACGAAGTGCTTCTGGAACCTGGCTTGAACCAACAACCTGTGGAGCAAACTGCACGAGCTGTTCAGTAATTTCCTGATCTGCGAAAGACCCATCAGCATACGCTTGCTTAAAGTAGTTGTAGCGACCCGTTACATCGTTGGCTGGAGTGAGTGCACCGATAAGGTCGTACCCCGCACGAACGCTTGGTACGTTTACGAACCAAACAACGAGGAGTGTTGCGACGAGTACGACGGGAGCTACAATGGTATTAAGTGCTGTCTCGTTTGCCTGTGGCAATGTCTCGAGCATGCGAATTGGTCGCGAGCTAATAGAATGCACGTACGCTATTATCGCGATGAACGGAATATAGGTGAAGATGTTATCGAAGACAGCGAGTCCTTGTATCACGTATGCAACAAGTGCTGAGAGAAGCATGATGCGCGCTGGTCGTGATATCGGTGCGCGATACAATGAATACATTGCGGTGCCAAGTACGCTCAAGAATAGAAGTAATGCTGGGATACCGCCGGCGACGAGCCAATCAAGGAAGACATCGTGGGCACGATCGAACCATGGCTCTTGGCCATAGAGTGATGGCTCATAATACGTATTGAAGACATAGTTGTATCCTTCCTGACCCCATCCATGCAGTGGCTTTGCCTGAACACCTTCGATGGCCATGTGCCAGATAGTGATACGAGTACCAAGCGCACTCTTAAGTGAGAAGGTTGAAGCGAGACGATTCAGGTTTGGACTGCTCTGAATAAACGAAGTGTTGCGAAGTGCAAAGAGTCCGCCTACGACAAGCACGAGTGCAATGAGCACAGCGAGCGCACCTTTCCTTCCCTGTTTTCCTGATTCAAGCATCCATAGAACGCTGCCGACGATACCTGCACCAATAAGTGCAAAGATTGTTGCACGGGTTCCGGTTGCAAAGAGTACAACAAATTCAAGGAACGTAAGTACAAAGAGTGTGTACTTAAGCCATGCATACTCACGATCACGCGTTTCGAATGCCTGCCAAAGTGTTATTGCAATTGCAAACAGAAGATAGCCAGCGAGGTACTCTGCGTTACCAAGCGTTGCATCAATACGATCTGCGCTCTGATGGATAGGCATCAGGTGCATCAGCTGCAACAATCCATAACCAGTAACGAGGCCTGCGCCAGTAATGAATGCCAACCACCACTTACGCCAAAGATTATTCGTCGTAAGTACTGATGCCAACACAACGAAGAACACGAGCAAGTGTGCGAGTGTTACCCAACCATCCATACGTTCAAAGTTGCTCCAGAACGCTTTCTGAGGATTTACGGCTAGTAGGTCTGCAACAATCATCCACAACACGAGCAGCTTATAGGAGAGAACAGGCCACGAGAAGCGTGGACGATACTTGCGATCAGCGAGTGCAAGGATTACCCAACCACCAAAGGCGATCTCAACTAATGCACGGAAGGCGAAGTTCTTTCCCGTAATAAACGGGAAATATCCATGAGAAACGTACAATGAGAGAAACGGGATAATAAAGAGAGCGATAACGGCAACCCAATAAGCAACTTTTTTCATATGCGAGTAGTATACTACCTATATATGAAAGAACAGAAACGAGCTCTAATTACTGGTATAACGGGCCAGGACGGGTCATATCTCGCAGAATTACTGCTTGAAAAGGGGTACGAGGTGCATGGAATAGTCCGTCGCTCGAGTTCATTTAATACCAAACGCATAGATTCTATCTATCAAAAGCCTCAAAGCCTGCACCCTTCCCTCATCCTCCATTACGGTGATTTGCTTGATGGCAGTAGCCTTCGCTCGATTGTAGACACCGTTATGCCGCACGAAGTCTATAACTTAGGCGCACAAAGTCATGTGCGCGTATCTTTTGAAATGCCTGAGTACACGAGCGAGTCCGCAGGCATGGGTGCGGTTCGTTTACTTGAAGCTATACGCTTGTCTGAATGCAATGCGAAATTCTATCAAGCATCTTCTTCTGAAATGTTTGGCTTGGTGCAACAAGTTCCGCAAAACGAAGGGACCCCCTTCTACCCACGCTCGCCGTACGGTGCCGCAAAGCTCTATGCACACTGGCTCACCAAGAAC
Organism: Minisyncoccota bacterium; assembly: GCA_039927695.1. Classification (GTDB taxonomy): domain Bacteria; phylum Patescibacteriota; class Minisyncoccia; order Phycocordibacterales; family Phycocordibacteraceae; genus C7867-001. The sequence goes on along the minus strand of JBDSUM010000039.1, from coordinate 8,147 downwards.
TATCGCGAGAGCTACGGCATGTTCGCTGCAAGCGGCATTCTTTTTAATCACGAGTCACCGCGTCGTGGCGAGACTTTCGTAACGCGTAAAATTACACGTGCGCTTGCTGCTATCGCACAAGGTTCTTCCGAAATTCTCTACCTCGGTAATCTCGATGCTCGTCGTGACTGGGGCTACGCGAAAGATTATGTTGAAGGCATGTGGATGATGCTTCAGCACACTGAACCAGATGACTTTGTACTTGCTACCGGTGAGACACATTCAGTTCGTGAGTTCGTTGAAGAAACAGCTAGGGTATTAAACATCCCATTTGAGTGGCAAGGAAAAGATGAGGCAGAAAAAGGCATTCGCACTGATACCGGTGCAGTTATCGTTGAAATCGATGCTCGCTACTATCGACCGGCAGAAGTTGAGTTGCTCATTGGTGATCCGACAAAAGTGAAAGAAGTTCTTGGGTGGACTCCTAAGACAACGTTTAAAGAGCTCGTACGCATTATGGCAGAAGCGGATCTCGAAATTACGCCAAAAATTACTTCATAAATACATATGGAAAAGGATGCGAAGATATTCGTTGCGGGACATCGCGGCCTTGTGGGCTCGGCGATTGTTAGGAATTTGGAAGCTGCAGGCTATTCAAATCTTGTATTGCGCACGCATGCTGAGCTTGATTTGATGGACGCTCCTGCAACTCTCGCATTCTTTGAATCAGAACGCCCTGCGTATGTATTTATGGCAGCGGCACGTGTTGGTGGTATTGGTGCTAACGCGTCACACCCTGCTGACTTCATTCATGAGAATCTTGCCGTGCAAGATTCGATTATCTCTGCTGCGTACGCTACGGGTGTAACAAAAATGGTATTCCTTGGAAGCTCTTGTATCTATCCGCGCATGGCTCCTCAACCTATAAAGGAAGAGTATCTTTTGTCGGGCCCACTTGAGCCAACGAATCGCGCATACGCAATCGCAAAGATTGCTGGCATCGTGCAATGCCAGTCCTATAACGAGCAATACGGTACCAATTACATTTCTGTCATGCCGACTAACCTTTACGGTCCCGGTGACAACTTCGACTTAGAATCGTCACATGTACTCCCTGCCCTCATCGCAAAGTTCCATGCCGCAAAGATTGCAGGCAGTCCAAGCGTTCCTGTCTGGGGTACAGGTTCTGCGAAGCGCGAATTCTTGCACGTCGACGATCTTGCTTCTGCTGTTATCTTTCTTATGAACACCTATGACGGTAGTGAGATTGTAAACATTGGTACAGGTGAGGATGTTTCTATAAAAGAGTTAGCTGAGCTTGTACAAAAAACTGTTGGTTACGAAGGTGAAATTGCCTGGGACACGAGCAAGCCAGACGGAACACCACGCAAACTACTTGACGTATCTAAACTCAGCGGTCTCGGGTGGAATTATTCAATCGCACTTCCTGAAGGACTGGCGAAAGCGTATGCGTGGTACGTGAATTCTCTGGAGCAGGTAAAGACATAATTACGGTATGTTCGATCGATTATTCAATAGTCTTTTCAACATCGTCTTTGACACTCTTCGTCGTATTCTTCCTCCAGGGATTCATACAAGACTTAAGGGTACCGGTGACCGCGAAGGTTTTAAGAAATATTTTAAGAATACAGGCTGGTTACTCGCTGCACGCGTCATTACATTTGCACTCTCATTCTTTACCGTGGCCTTTGTAGCGCGCTATCTAGGACCAGAGAATTACGGAAAGTTGAGCTACGCGCAGAGCTTCGTGGCTATCTTTTCTATTTTTGCGTCTCTTGGTATTGATCAAATCTTATATCGCGACTTAATTGCTCATCCAGAGCGCGAACATGAGCTTTTGGGTACGGCACTATTTTCAAAAATATTTTTTGGCATACTCGCATTTTTAGTGACTATTACTGTTGCTGCGTATTCGAATCATGACGTAATACTTACGTTCCTGATCTTTATCGTTTCTCTTACCTTCATCTTCCAACCATTGGGCGTGCTTGCGAGTTACTTCTCCGCAAAGGTTCACTCGAAGTATTATTCGTATCTAGCGATCGTTCTTGCCTTTGTCCTACCTGCCCTACGACTTTTGATAATCTTCTTTCACAAAGGAATTCTTTTCTTTGCAGGCGTTATTGTTTTTGAATCAGTCGCATACAGCGCGTTCTACCTATACATTTACGTAACGCGTTTCCACGGAAAGCCATTTTCTTGGACGTTCTCCTTCAATACTTTTAAACAGCTATTTCATGATTCGTGGCCACTCCTTCTTGCCGGACTCTCGGGCTATGTATATGGCCGCATCGACCAAGTCATGATTAAACAGTACATGGATGTTTCTTCAGTTGGTTTATATGACGCTGCAGTAAAGATAACGGAAATGTGGGCTTTCTTGCCAGGCATTATTATTGGTTCGCTCTTCCCTGCCATAGTGAATGCGCGTTCACATGATCGCAGTTCTTATAGCAAGCGCTTACGAGCACTATCCTTCCTCACTCTTGGTATTAGTACGGTCATCTCTCTCCTTATATTTGTAGGTGCATCATTTATTATCGACATAGTCTTTGGTTCACAGTTCCTTGGATCAGTTGGGATCCTTCGTATTTATATTTGGACCGGCGTTGGTACTGTTGGGATTGCACTTATTCAAAATTATCTTGTCGCTGAACGGCGAGGACGATGGTTCTTTGGTATCTCTCTTTTTGGGGCAGTCACGAACATACTCTTCAACCTCTTTCTTATTCCTCACTTTGCCACCGCAGGTGCAGCTTTTGCAACCGTATTCTCCTACATCCTCATGATCCTAGCTTTCTTTTTTATTCTTCGTAGGACTCGTTCCGCCGACGATATCGCGTAAGCGGCCGCCTGTATATACGCTGGTGAGGATTTTTCCACTGAGTACTGAGTAACATCCAAATCCGTGGTCAAAGATATCGGCCGTACGTCGGTCATCATACTCATGATTTGCTATAACACCACGGTGCACGATACGTGATTCAACCACAACCGCATCTTTAAGAATGGGAAATAGAATGGTACAAGCTTCAATAATTTCTTTCTCTCGCGTTATATTCATGCGGGCACGGCGAATGCGCCCATCTTCGGGGACATACCGGTCATGCATTGATTCCAACGCGTGGTACAACACGAACTCGTTTTTGTTACCGGTCGGCATAAGCGTCGCAAAGGGTCCATCGATTACCGTTATGCAAATTGGATCGATTGGTAGCGTAATGATTAACGCTTCGGCGTGATCGACCCGTATAGGTACGAGTGCGAAGTTAAGTGCGGATGCAAATTGATTAATGCGTGCGTAGGTTGCGTTAATGACGATATCAAAGTCTTCAGTTTTTATACCGTGTGGTGTTTTGTATGTCAGAGTCTTTTTCCCATCTGACCGTATCGAGCACGAAGTAACCTCCCAACCTTTGCGTACGGTAAGTTGTGGCTTGGCTTTAAGATATTTCTCAACGAGTCCTTTGAGGATTCCTAAATCATAGCGGGGTTCAGTAACTTTAAAACTAAGTTCAATTTCACTTTCTGAAAGCAAATGATTTGGTACTTTCGCTTTTGTAAATGCGAGTTTGTGACGCTTACAAAATTGTTTAAATTCTTCTGAGGTAACGAGCGAGCCCTCACGCGCAATACTATAAAAGGTTGGTGCATCCCGAAGAATTGCCTTTTCATACAGTGCTTCAAACGGTTCAAGAGATTTTTGGACTTCTTCTACCGTCTCGTTGCTGCGTGGATAATGATAGCCAAGATGGTGTCGCATTTGATTTACGTACGATCCTTCTTGCAGAAGGCCCGTATTCTTTTCGAAAAGTGTGACGCCTGCAATATTTGAAAGTTCCATAGCAATGTTCGTTCCGAAAATACCGCCGCCGATAACTGCGATCTTGAAACCCGTATCTTTAGCAGATATGGATTGCGTGCGCGGGACTGCACGAGATGCAATCGATACTATACGGGCGCCTACGGCGCCCGCCACTGGCGACTTCTTAGTTTTAAGTGCTAGCACAAATTCCTTCAGTTCCTTGCGCAGTGGTTCCTCTCCCTTTGCTTGGATTACTTTCGCTGCTTTCTTTCCTTTTATGTGCGTCACGGTTCCTGCCATGTAATCTGCAACGATAGTTTCCTCAGGATATTTGAATTGAAGCGTACGCTCTTTACGTTCGCCGTCCCAACCAAGCGTAAAACGGGCATCGCTTGAAGTTCCGTATCGTGCGTCTACTGTTGTAAGACGCGCTTTCTGATGTGCAAATACAGATTTAGGTATTTTCTTCCAAAGAAAATCTATTACGTCGAACAAATGTAGTAACTCAAAAGACGCTTCCCTACCTACATCAGTCGCAATGGGATTTACAAAAGAACCTTCCATGCATTTTGGCAAAGGTCGATCTTGTAAGACTTTTGCGAGTGCGAGAGTTACTGGATGGAATCTAAAAATATGTCCGACCATGAGCATTCGCCCGTGTGTTCTTGCAAGTGATTCGAGTGCGAGTGATTCGCGTTCGTTCATTGCAAGCGGCTTCTCCACGAGAACATTTGTATGTGGCAAGCATTGCTTTACCAATGCGTAGTGAGTCTCTGGTGGAGTAACGATATCTACGGCATCAACACTACGTGCAAGTTTTGGCGTTAATGCAGAATAGGTGGTGAGGCCATAATTCTCTTCAATGGTTTTGCGCAATTCAGGATTCCGCACGACGACCCCTGCAAACTCAAGCACACCTTCGGCATGCAATTCACTCAGCACTCGCAAATGCAGCATTCCAAACTTTCCCGCTCCAACAAGCAGGATTCTAGGGACACGGTTTGGTCTCGAGGAGCTGCTTGCCATGTAGTAATGCAACAGTATCGCGGGTAGAAGCTTTAATCAAACCTTTAGCTTGAACACATAGCCATTAGTTCATCATTGTGTCGTATACTAGAACCAACATGGAAATAACACCTGATTCTGGGCTTATATTCATCGATAAGAATATAGGCCGTGTGAAGCGCAGTCTGTTCCGTACGTGGCTCAAAATAACAAAGAATCCTCGCCCCGGCAGCTACCCCTACCTAACGGGCGATTCCTTTCGTGCGCTCGCTGACCATATATATGACGAGACTGGTAAATGCTCCCCAAGCGTTGTTAATCGTGGCGATGTAGTCTTTGTTGGAAACTTTTTCATGCGTGAATATCTTGAGACCATCCATCCGCAGATCCCCCACCCGTATGTGCTTATTCAACACAATGGAGACTTCGATGTAGACAAAGGAATCGCAGACCTCCTCGACGATAACATCGTCCGATTCTATGCGCAGGATGTGGTCTATGCACACGAGAAAATCATTCCAATACCTATTGGTATAGAAAATCGCAAATATCATGTGAACGGAGTCACTTCTATGTATGATAGTTTCCGAAAGAAAATTGAAAAACATCCTCCAATACGTAAGAACCGTATCTTTTTCCGTTTTAGTCTTGAAACCAATCCCCCAGAGCGCACTGCTGCACGCGATCTATTCTTAAAACTCCCGTACATGGATACGGTGTCGGTACACCTATCTTCAAAAATGCATGCGAAGATTCTCATGGCTTACAAATTTGTTGCATCGCCGCGCGGTAACTCTATTGAAAGCTCGCGCACCTGGGAAGCGTTGTACTTGAAGAATATTCCTATCGTTAAGGATTACGTATCATTGGTGTACTTTGCTTCCATTGGGCTCCCTATTTGGGTTGTAAAAGAATGGACAGAACTCGAAGGTTTATCTGAAGAGCTGCTGGCAAAAAAGTATGACGAGCTCATGCAGAACGCTAATTGGAAGCCACTTGAGATGGATTATTGGATCGAGAGAATACGTGCCGATCAGGCACTTGCTCGAGCAACATAATCAAATCGAAGAACTACGCCTATGAGCCAAGAAATGTATCCCTCAATCGGTCTTTATAATCTCTACAAAAAACATATTGAGGAGAAAGATTTTTCTTCAGCAATCCCTGATGTTACCAAGAAACGCACGCTCGAACTTATGCAGGTGGCAGTGCGTTGTGCTGAAGATTGGAATAATGCACTTGATATCGGTGGTGGGAGCGGTCATTACAGTATTCCGCTATCACAGGTATTCAAGCAGGTAACGCTTGTTGAACCTGACGAGCATGAGGATCATGAAATTCTTGAGGATCGATTTCCAAATCTATCAATTGTGCATGAGTTTGTGGAGAACGTCGTAATACCAGAGAAGCAAGATCTTATTCTTCTTTCGGATATTTATGAGCATATTCCAAATATCGAGGCTTTTATAGCAAAACTATCTACCCTCCAAGAGAAAGGTGGAGTTATCTACATTCTCACTCCAAACCCTGTGTCATGCGGGCCAGCAATCCGTTCTGCTATCTCGTACACTATTTCTGGTTCGCACGGTCACATCCGGCACTATTTTAAGAATGAAGTTGAAGAAGTGCTCGCAAAGCATGGATATTATCTTGTACACCACTCATTCGAAGAAACTCCGCTTCGAACGCCGCTACGCATTATGTTGCGTGGTCTTTCTCGTCGCGACAAACGTTGGAACAAACGTATTCCCTACCGCATCGTACGACCGCTCGTATTAGTCATACTTGCACCTATTGTCAGTATTATTCAGTCAGTGGCATATCGCACTGAATATGCGCACCGCGATGACGCAGAACACACACGAAGTTCTGTCTATATTTTCAAGAAGCTATAGCTATGGCACCGGAGCTTACCGTTATAATTCCTTGTTATAACTGCGCAGGGACGTTACGCGAGGCAGTTGAATCTTGCTTCGATCAAGGTTTGCAAGGTGCTGATGGTCGACAGACGTTTGAAATAGTCATGGTAGATGACGGGTCGACCGACAACACGCGCGAGGTCATGGAAGAACTCGCAAAAGAACATGACAATATTCGGTGCGTATATCACGAGAAGAATGCGGGCGGCGGAGCCGCCCGCAACACCGCCGTAGAACACGCATTGAACAAAACTATATTCTGTCTTGATAGCGACGACATCCTTGGACAGGATTCCCTTTCAAACATGCTTGCCCTCCTAGAGGAAAAGAATGCTGACGGCGTTGGTATTCACCGATCACATAAGTTTCGTGGTACTAGCAAAAAAGATATTGAGGTAGTGCACACGTTTGATCGTGCTGGTGAACAAGTACGGCTTTCTGATCTTCTTCAGCGCGAGGGTCTCTGCTCTCTCTACTCCACATTCATGTTCACTAAAGCAGCTTTCACTCGTGCAGGAGGATACCCTACCAACCACGGCTTTGATACACAAAGTTTTGCGTGGCGCTTCTTGGCTGCAGGAAATACGGCGTACACATCTAACAACGCAGATTACTTTCATCGTGTTCAATTTTCAGAGTCGTATTATGTGCGAGAAGCAAACGGTGGCAAAGTTAATTACAACTGGTTTGAAATATTCGATGAGCATTTCCCTATTCTTCCTGAATCAATGCAGCAAGCGGTGCTTTATTTTGACTATCAAGATACGACCGTAAACGTATACGACGCCGTACGTGCCTTGCCTGGCGATCTCACACTTCGAAACTCCGAAGACTGGGAATCTGAGCTTCGCGCAAAGGATCCTTCTGCACTTCGTCCTGCTGAAGAATATTGGCTTGGCTGTCAGAGTATGAAGAATGGCGAGTATGACGAAGCCAAGGAGTTATTCATGCTCGCTAATCGTACCAAGCCGTCAAAAATAATTAGCGAGAAACTGCTGCGAGTGGAACTCCTTCAGAAAGGGATTAGTGCCAATGTAATATCAACTGAAATAGCACGCCACCGTGCATACGTGCGCCGCAACAGTATTAAAGGAGTAACAAATCGTATACGACGGCGTATTAAGTCATACCTTGGTTCAAGCCAAAAAATGCATGACCGTTCTCTTGGCGCGTATCTTTTGTATCAAGACGTCCAAATACGACTACACGCTCGTCATACAGTCTCCCTCCTCCTGAACCTGTTCCAACTCAAACTCCAAAAGGCCTTGCGCTATAAATTCCCACGAGATTGTTCAGGAAGCACAAAAGAAACGGTAGACGTTGTCATACTTACTCTTCCTAAAGACCGAGAACTATTAGAAGTATACGTACAGCACTTGCGTGAGAATATCTGCGAGACCATTGGCACTATATTTATG
>JBDSUM010000038.1:0-4252 GCA_039927695.1 Minisyncoccota bacterium | reverse complement strand
TTACATTTTGTGAGTGATGGGGTGACGGTAGTTTACAAATAAGTTCCATCGCTAGTCTGCCAGCAATTACATACTTTTGACAGTATGATAAGCTAATAAAGTTATTTAACTCTTAGCTTACATAAATCATGTTGGAAAAAATGTTCGGAGGTGCTCCGAAGATACCGTCTGCTGAAGAAATGGAAGACTGGAACCTGCAACAGCAAGCCATCGGAAAATTGTGCGGAGGTACTTCTCTTAGGGAAATGAGTGAGCAGGAGCTCGATTTAATAGCTCAGGCTCCTAAAAATGAGACCTTAAGAGACAATCTTATAACCAAGCTCTGCGAGCGAGTCATTCAGTTGAACCCTGAATCGATGGAGGCTGGAATAGCTTCAGTTAATGAATATGCTCAGCGATTAAATATTGATTCGGAAGGTTTGGAAATAGAGGAGCGGTATAAAAAATTTAGCGGCGCATAAAGCTCAGTTTCAATCTAAAAGCACTCTCGTTCAACGAGAGTGCTTTTATTTGTAAGCAAAGTTCCAACGTTGTCCCAGTCTGCCAACAATAAATGTGAAAACCGCGTAGACGGATTTTCCGTAACGCGGCTGAATTAAACTGGAATCATTTCAACTTTTCCATCGCTCTCTTGTATTTGGCAGATAACACATTCTTCATCACAAATGGCTGGATGTTGCGTAATGAATTTATCTGCGTCTTCTTTAGTAGAAAAAGATACAAGTCTGTTGTTGCTGAACAGTGAATCGCTCAAGCTCCCATACGTCATTTGAGGTGAGCCCAGACCTACCATAGTTAACCAAGAATTGAGACAATCTGCCCCATTCTTTTTTATGAAGAACATATCCACTTTTCCTCCTGCTTTGATCTAGGCAGAATCTAACATGGGTTCCAATATTGTCCCACTCTGCCAGCAATACTTAAACGCCCAGAGCTCTCATTGCTCCGGGCGTTCCTACGTTCTTATCCTTCAAGTTCCTCTTGCATATTTTTGTCGGGGTTCTGGAATCGTTCCAGGTCAATCTCGAATGGATCAGAACTTTCAGTGCTCTTTCCATTGGATATGAGAATGGTTATCTGAGCCATGCCACGAATCGGGCTTTCCCCACGTCTTTCCCACTTTCCGAATACTTCGTATAGGGCAGTTGCAAAGTCTGTGCCACCTTCCTCGTGAAGAAGCCGCTGAACGTCTAGTTCCACTTTCATTGCTTGTCTCCTCAAATCTAGACAAAACGTACCATATGTTGCAAAAAGGTTCCAACATCGTCCCACTCTGCCAGCAATAAATACTGTTAGAAGTAAAAAGAAAGAGCCGGCGCAAGCGCCGGCTCTTTCTTTTTACTGAAACGCTCCTTTACTTCTTAACCTTAATGAGACCTGCCTTAAGAAGTGTTGCATGTGCACCGTTCTTCTTGATGTGACGGAGACCCTTTGCTGAAACGTCGATCAAAACAGTCTCGCCAGTCTCAGGGACGAAAATACGACGCTTGTGAAGGTTTGCGTGACGACGAACCTTGCCCACAGGATTGTACTGTGTTGCACGAGTCTCATTTGAGTATCGTCCACCTACCTGGGTAGTCTTTCCGGTGATTGCGCATTGGCGTGCCATAGTTTCAGCATGGTACCATCACCTATATAGGTATGCAACCGGATCTCACCCTTACTATCTTTACGGTAGTCATCCTCATTTTCTCCATAATCATCCATGAGGTGGCTCATGGGTACGCAGCCCTTATGCTTGGCGACCCCACGGCAAAGCTCGCAAAGCGCCTAACGCTCAATCCATTACGTCATATTGACCTCTTTGGCTCGATTATCTTGCCAGCATTGTTGGTGTTTACTCATTCACCGGTGTTATTTGGCTGGGCAAAGCCGGTTCCTTACAACCCGTTTAATCTTAAGAATCAACGATGGGGTGAGTCTATTGTTTCAATAGCAGGAGTGGCGACAAACCTTCTCATAGCAGTTCTCTTTGCCGTTGTCGCGCGATTGGCATATGCCCATGGCGCTAGCGCCTTCGGAGATCTCGCTTCAATAGCAGTGCTTATGAATCTTTTTCTTGGACTCTTTAATCTCATACCGATTCCACCACTTGATGGATACGGTTTCTTGAAAGGACTGTTACCACTTAATAGCGCGTTGGCGTTTCGTGATTTTGAAACACGACTACGACAGGGCGGAGTGCTCACACTCATTGTATTTTTCTTGGTTTTTAGTTATTTCCTCGCTGCGCCATTCCAAGCGTTAGTCTTTTGGCTTTTCAAGCTTCTCATTGGCGGATAGCCAGAGCTTTCGTCGCTTCCACAATGTACGACAGTGCGCGCGATAGTAGATTTGCGATAGAAAATAGTAATCGGTAAAACGCGCCTTCGGGTACTGCGGCCATTTGATTACTTTCTTTGCGCGTTATCTGCGCAGGTGCGCTTGAAGCTGTCGTGGACACAGCCTCTCTGGCTTCTTTCTTTGCTCGTGTTCGTATGTCTTTTTTAGAACTTGTTGCAATAGCTGTTGCACGTGAAGCGAAAGAGAGTTTCGGGCTTGTCGAGGCTGTTACCACAGCTTTTATTCCACCTGCACTAGCTACAGAAATTGCAGTGCCTGACGTGTGTCCTCCAATCGGAATACTTACTTGTGCCCCAGAATCTATCGGTCCGTGAGAGGAAGTGTTTTGATCGTCGCTACCGTTGGAGGTTGTCGTGTACGACACTTCGCCGGTAATAGGGGAAATAGAGAAGTCAGTGACGCCATCATCGTTCGTGTCGACTGCAAGAAGTGACGCGTCAGAGATTCCATTTGTAATGGTTAAGATTGCGTGAGTTTGGTCGGTAGCTGGTACATCGGCGATAGTTGTTGAAGCGATTATTTTATTTCCAATCATTTCCTCGATGTCGAGCGTAAACGGATCAGAAGATGTGCCTTGAATCGCTAGGGTATAGGGCTGCCCGCTCGATACTATTGCGTACTGAGTATCGCCAAGCTCTCCGATGGAACTTCCTGGAATTGATTCCTCTGAAGAAGAATTACTGCTGCCTGTGTGATTACCAAGCGCATCACTTAGATCGAACGCTTCGACCGAATGAAGAGTGAAGATAAGTTTCTTAGTCGGATCGGTGGTCGTTGGCTGTTGTGCATATATCGTCTTTGGCATGTCTTCGCTGCCAGCTATGAGGTTTTGCACAAATGTTTGCAACTGAGGAATCTCGAATAGGTCGGTATGTGTATACGTGTGATTACCTTTCTTTGTTTCGATTAAATTCTCCCAATACCTCTTTATATGGTCGGAGGAAAACATCATGAGCGCACTTGGAACAGGTACAGAACCATCACCGTCTTCGACAAATGAAAGCCGATGCTGTGATAGGAATCCACCCGTTAGTATTCCGAGCCTAGTCTTCGGTCGTTCGTATAAGTCTATACCTGACACCGTATCTGCGCCCCAGCCGGCAATTTGGTAGACCTTTGTATGAGTGGGAGGAACCCATGAATCAACATTAATGTGTTCCAAAACAGTTTGATCGTAGAGCGTGGTGTTTAGAATATTCGGAATACCAAGGTTCGTTGGAGCTGGTTGAGTTCGCCCGCCCTCTCGGGCAAGTGCGAAGCTTCGAAGGTTGTCGGGACTGGTAATTGATTTTCCATACGCAGCACGTTCTTTTGCCCAGAGTGTGCTAGCGGTAAACGACAGTATTGGGTGCAGCAGATCAGTAACGTCATTAAAGTAGTTATCTGTGGGCAGCAGGGAATATGCCATTGGAGAGTTGAGTCCGAGTGTGCGGGCGTTCACCGTTGAGAGAATCAAACCAGGAATATATTTGATACTGGGTATTGCTTGCTTGTCGCCATATAGTAAGGCGCCGATAGCTTCAGGTACGCCGCTCTGCGGCGTACCTACGAATATAACTTTATCGACAAGCGAATCGCTTTCTTCATCACCCAACTTCTGCATCAGTGCTTTTGCAACAAGCCCGCCACTGCTATGAGCGACTATCGTTACTTTTCCAGTCTTAGACGTAGCTGCGAGCGAGCGCAATTCTTGTTCGATATACGGAGTACTGCTGGATTCCTCATAATAGATACGTCCGTTACGTTCCACACCGTTATTTACAATGTCAGAAAGCGAAAGTCGCCAGTCGTATGCAATTGCTTTCCATTTCCAGGAAATACCGAAGATGCCGCTCGCCTGTATGTCGTCGAGCTTTTGAGTGAATGATGCGTAAAACTTATGTCCATATGCCTGCGTAAGTATGTCGCC
>JBDSUM010000037.1:0-1627 GCA_039927695.1 Minisyncoccota bacterium | reverse complement strand
CGTCCGTGTAACCATATAGTCCACGTTGTTCTTTCTGAGTACGGAAGTTTTCTATCAGAAGGGCCGCTTCGCGACCCTTCTCAAGCCGCTCCAGCTTCTTCTTACCTGTCGGATTAAGTTCTCCTGCTTCACCTCCTTTCCCTCCCCGCTTATATCGCAAGTCAGGGTCTTCAGTTATGCGCCCTTCCTCAGCGTCAAGCCATGCTCGATATTCATCGAGCGATACACACTCGCGTGTAAGAGTATCTTCGAGGTGTGCGAGATCTTTCAGATAATGGAATGGTGACTTTGGAGTACGAAGTTTCGATTCCTTAATGTTTTCAAAGACGTCCCGCCAGACTAAAACTGATTCAACCTCACCCATAAGTCTTCGGTCTGCATATTCTGCAAAGGCTTCCGGGTGTTCTTTCATTATGTGTTCGGCAAAGCTATGGAAGGTATACGTGCCAACTTTCCGAGCTGTTTCTTCTCCCACAAGACTAGCCAAACGCTTGCCAACTGTGCGCGCTGCAGAGTCTGTAAACGTGAGTACAAGAATATTCTCAGGACTCGTGTTTTGTGTAAGCCTGAGAATATTTGCAATACGAAGTGTGAGGATGTGTGTCTTACCAGTACCCGGGCCAGCGATAACCATGACAGGGCCTTCAACGGTATCGACCGCTTCTTTTTGTACGTCATTAAGCTTTGCGTATCCTTCTTCGAATTCCGGAGTCGTCTTCATTCTTCTATTTTAGCGCGACGACGTACTTCTTGCTAAAGGCCATTTACTGTGTTATTAACAAATTAGAATAGTCAGCGTGAGAACGCCAACAGAAAGGGTCACCATGAAAGTGGAACGCATCGAAATACTATGCGACGCTTCCGGATTCGGAACCGTCGCGCCACCCCGCTTCTTCAACATGTTGCAGGGTCACCCGCAACCTCTGGAGAAGACAATCGCTAACCATGCTTCTCGTGCGAAGCGATCAATGCGTCGAATCCGAGGCAAGCGTGCAATGCGTCGAATTCGGGGTAAGCGCTTGGAGCGAATCCTACGCATGCGGCGATCTACGTCACATACTAAGCAATGGAGGGACTGATGAAGTTTCTTTCCAAAAGACGAACCGAGAAGATCCAAGACTATGTCGGCGAAAGACTTTGGCAACACAGCCTGGCCATCGGAGTCGTCATCTTTGCAATCGGACTCATCGTGGGTCATCGACGCAGCAAATAAGGGAAGATACTATGACTGTTCCGAAAAAGGAAAAGTTGAAAAAGTTACTTTCGTACCGGTTCCGTACTCGGTACCACTCGCAACCGCTTGGCGATCCTCTCAAACGCAAGAAGAAAAGAAAGAAGAAACGTGCGTCGAAGACTGACAACAATGCGCCCAATCATCAAAGGTGATTGGGCATTTTCATATCTAACCGAATCAGAATCTATACCTGTGCAATTCGTTACGTCTCTTTGAATAATCAGGAATTGCCCGCGCTACCTGTGCCCAAAAACGTACAGAATGATTATGCTCCTTTGTATGACAAAGCTCATGGACGATGAGGTAGTCAACGAGTTCAAGTGGTAAGTGCGCAATACGATAGTTAAAAGAAAGATTCCCACGAGCAGAGCAACTTCCCCATCGAGTCTTTTG
>JBDSUM010000036.1:0-15975 GCA_039927695.1 Minisyncoccota bacterium | reverse complement strand
CAGACAGGTACGCTTTCTGAATTTGCGCCAGAATTTTCTTTTCCTTCTGGCAGCAGTGGGACATCACTTACCTGTCGAGAAAATACGTTGTATGTAGGACTTGAACAGGCTGCAGCCACGGGAGTTTTGGAAGTAATTACGAATCCATGAATATGAAATTGATACCTAAGAAAAACGTGAGTGGATTTACTCTTATTGAAACTCTCATATACATTGCACTCTTTAGCCTTATGTCCGTAGGTGCATTTTCGACTCTTGCCGTATTGCAAGAATCCAGCGAACGTTCGCAATCTGAAGCAATTGCTATAGAAAAAGCAGCATTTATCGGTGACAAAATACAAAATGCGATAGAAACCGGCGATCAATTTCCTGTTAGCGGTGAGTTTTCTGACTCAACCACTATTTCGTATGTTCAAAATAGATTCGATGATGACCCAGCCCATATTATTTTTTCATTCAGTATTCCGGTGAGTAGCAGTCAAGTTCCTATAACGATAGCCCGCACTACATATCTCACACCATGAAAATAAATACATCACGCGTTCCTCAACAGGGTTATAAACGAGGATATATCGCCCTCATTTCCGCGTTACTACTATCTGCAATACTCATGGTGATAACATTCGCTGCAAATACTGAGGCGTTTATTGCGCGTGCCAATCTATCAAATACTGAAGACTATATACAGGCAAAACATTACGCGTATGCCTGTGGAAGTATTGTGCTCCACATTCTTGACCAAGATACTATTCGTCTAACTTCTACTTCGCCATTATCGATTCAATTAAATCAAAATGCGACATGCGCAATCGAGACAGGTCAGGTATCCGGTAATAGCGCACAGGCAACGGTGAACGCAAGATATGGTCACGCCATCTCTTCGATATACCTTCGAGCCACCCGCGCTTCTTCAACTGACCTATTCATACCTACGTATTGGAGTGATAGAAATCCTGAATAAATGCTTAGGTTGAGATCAAAAACATATAAAGCTATTTCAAGCTTATACAGCCATAATTTGTATATTTCTACAGCATTTTCCATAAGACTAAAGAAGTAGTGTTGTATTCGATTAATTATATAAAAGTATGGATAAACGCAAAAGAAATCGGGGTTTCACTCTCATAGAAATACTTATTGTTATAGGCATGATCGCCATACTCGCGAGCGTGGTGCTTATAGCAATTAACCCTCTTCGACAGTTTGCTCAAGCACGCAACTCTCAGCGTATTAGTAACGTAAATGCCATTCTGAATGCCGTAGGAAATCGCACCGCTGAACACAAAGGAATATTTACTGACACATCAGGGTTATGTCAGACTCCGATACCCACAACAGAAACTGCTATGAGTGGAAGTGCATTTCATGGCTTCGATATTAGGCCGTGTCTTGTGCCTACGTATATCTCTGAGCTTCCGTATGATCCTGTTGGAGGAAGCAACTCTTGTACCACTGACTCTTGCAGCGGTGAATTGTACGATACCAGGTACACGATCAAGCAGGATACTAATGGACGCATAACTGTCTGTGCGCCAAATGCAGGGAATGAGACTTCGATTGAAGGGAGCGCGCCCTATTGTTTAACGCGATAATAAAGAAAAGCCGACGCTAGCGTCGGCTTTTCTTTAAGTGATGTTGAACATCACTCGTGATTCGTCTCGTATTTCATCTTCATGAAGCGTTCATGCATTTTACGTGATACTGTCTGCATAGCCGATTAACCACCCTACCTATGCGTATTCTCATAGTCGAAGATGAAGTAAAGCTGGCAGAACCCTTGAAGAAAGGCCTTGAGCTCAAAGGCTATACGGTGGACTACTTGGAGGATAGCGAAAAGGCTCGCACACGCATCCTGCTCTATCGTGAAGAATACGACCTGATACTCCTCGACCTTATGATGCCAGGAGTTGATGGAGCGACTATTTGCAAGGAAGCTCGCGAAGCGGGCGTCACGACTCCAATCATCATGCTTACCGCGCGTGCCGAAACAGACATGAAAGTGAAGCTCCTCAATCTTGGTGCAGATGACTACATCGTGAAGCCATACTCCATTGAGGAAGTGGTAGCTCGCATGAATGCAGTATTACGCCGCCCTGAGGCTGCACTCCCCACCATTCTTACGGCACGTGATATTACACTCGATCCGACTAAGCACACCGTTACCAAGGGAGGCAAAGAAGTGTCCCTTACCCTCAAAGAATTTTCTCTGTTAGAATTCTTCCTACGGCACCCAAATGAAGCCATGAAGCGAGAAGAGGTCCTCGATCATGTATGGAGCTTCGACTTCCCTGCCTTCAGTAACGTGCTCGACGTGCACATGAAAAACCTTCGTAAGAAACTAGATGACTATGCCGACCAAGACCCGCTCTTCGAAACCATCCGTGGGATTGGCTACCGCCTTAACGGATAAGTACCGGGAAAACCCGTTCTTTCGAAGTACTGTCAACGTCATAGCCCTCCAAACAGCGCTCGTTGTACTTACGATTACGGTCTTTGCCTTCGCCATTGTCTACCAACAACGGGAGACAGTTCATGCTCTGCGCATGCACATCCAAGAAGTTGTTACCGGCATGACACCTTCTTCTGATACTCTTGCCCAATCATTTCAAACAATTCAGTACCAGACACTTGGTACTGTTTTTGGTGTCCTCTTTATATTGACCGTCTTCTTTGGTTTCCTTGCTACGAGATATGCGCTCCTCCCTACACGCGATTCTCTCGAATATCAGAAACGCTTCATTGGTAATATTGCGCACGAATTGCGTACACCACTCGCCATTATGCGCACTAATACTGAAGTTGCGCTTATGGACTCAGCATTGAGCGACTACTCACGCAACACGTTTTCAACGACTATCGAAGAACTCGATCGTATTTCTGAGACTATTAATAACCTTCTTTCATTCGATAGACTTCTTCAGCCAGGTCGTATAAAAACTGAGTCAGTAAAACTTCTTGAAGTGTTGGGGAGTGTGATTCTTCGTCACAAGGAACTTGCAGACACTCGTGGGATTGAGCTAACGGCAGAAGTACCCGAAACTTTGACCGTTACCGGTAATAGCGTGGCGCTCGGCCAAGTCTTCACTAACCTTGTAAAAAATGCTCTTAATTACACGCCTCAGCACGACAGTCGTAGTGTTACCGTGCGCGCCATGGAAACTGAAGATCGAGTTTCAATAAGCGTTATTGATACTGGCATTGGTATTGCGCAGAAGGATCTGTATCACGTCTTTGAGCCATTCTTTCGTGGTGATACATCACGCACACGCGGTATCGGCAGCGGCACGAGTGGCCTGGGTCTCGCCATCGTAAACGACATTGTTCGCGCGCACAGCGGCACAATCATCATTCGCAGTGCGCTTAATCGCGGCACGACAATCGAGATATCCTTCCCGAAGCCCGAAATAACAGAGTCTACAGAAGAAATCTTGCTCTCTGAAGACGATGGTGAGCTACATGAGGTGTCAGTTGTAAAGTCTTAGACAGAAATAGGAAATATTAAATAAAACCGCCGTTCCGCATCGGAATGCTGCACTTGGCGATTTCAACCGTTTTTATTTAATATTTCCTATTTCTTGAGACCTGCTCCTTTTTTGAATAGAACGAGAACCCAAACTAGCATAACGAGTGTAAATCCTCCAATGACAGCGAAACAGTTGACCATAGAAACGTCTGAGACTCCAAGGAACCCATATCGGAAGGCGTTCACCATATAAAGGATAGGGTTCGCGAGTGAAATGTGTCTAAACAAAGGTGGGAGGAGTGAGATCGAGTAGAACACGCCGCCAAGGTAGGTGAGCGGAGTAAGTACGAAGTTTGGAACGATAGAGATAGCGTCGAACGACTTCGCGTAGATAGCGTTCACAATACCGGCGAGCGCAAATAGAATTGACGTAAGGAATGCTGCTGCAAAAAGAATAAAGATATTTGAGATAACCAAGTGTGTGAACAAAAGTGAAACAACCACTACCAAGAACCCGGTCAAAAAGGCTCGAAGAACTCCGCCCGTAACATATCCTGCAATAACCACCCACGATGGCATCGGAGAAACCAAGATCTCATCAATCGTGTGCTGCCACTTTGCAAAGTAGAATGTTGAAACCGTATTCATGTACGAACTGGTAATGATCGTCATCATGACAAGGCCTGGCACGATGTACTGCATGTATGAATAGCCAGAGATAGGAGCAAGCTGGCTTCCGATGAATCCACCGAAGACCACGAAGTACAGAGACATCGTAATTACCGGTGGAAGCAAGGTCTGTGACCAGATACGGAAAATACGCACGAGCTCTTTGCGAACCATTGTTTTGTAGCCGACGTAGGTAGGAGATTTCATGGTGATATACGATTACGCAGATGCGTCCTTCTTTTCAATAAGCTGTATGAACACCTCCTCGAGACGACTACCCATCGAGCGTACGTTCGTTATATGCACACCCACAGACGACAGCTTACGGAACGCTTCGTTCATAGTGCCACCAGGAGCGAGCGTGAGCTTAAGCGTATTTTCGTCTTCGCGTACGAGCGGCTCTCCCCGAAGCAGTAGCATGACTGCTTCAGTGAGAGGTTCAACCGTATCAAGGAGGACTGTCGTAACATGAAGCTTGGTCAATAATTCCTTCACACTTCCCTCCTCGATAATTTCGCCATGGTTAATGATAGCGACACGACGGCAGAGCTGTTCCGCTTCTTCAAGATAATGAGTGGTGAGGAGGATTGTCGTTCCCTTTTCATTTAAATCTTTTAAGAATTCCCACATGCTGCGGCGAAGTTCAACGTCCACGCCGGCAGTCGGTTCGTCGAGTAGAAGAATCTCTGGCTTATGAATGAGGGCGCGTGCAATCATGAGACGACGTTTCATTCCACCTGAAAGAGTCTGTGCTTGATCGTTACGCTTTTCCCAGAGACCAAGTGCGGTGAGAATCTCTTGCGCATAGGGCATTGCTTCACGTTTGGTGATGCCGTAGTACCCTGCCTGGTCGATAACGATATCAAGCACTTTTTCAAAGATACTGAAATTGAATTCCTGCGGCACAAGACCGATAAAGGACTTCGCTGTATCAGGATCCTTATCAACTGATACGCCATTCACCACAACAGTGCCTCCAGTCTTTGTGGCGAGTCCAGCAAGTACTGAAATAAGCGAAGTTTTTCCGGCTCCATTTGGTCCAAGCAATGCAAAAAACTCTCCCTTGGGAATACTTAGCGACACTCCCTTTAGAGCTTCAGTCGTAACGACGTTTCCCTTCCAATATGCCTTTTTTAGGCCTTCTATTTCGATTGCTGAAGTCATTTTTATTAGTATAGCGTAAGGTGTGTTTTCAGACAAAAGTGGATATAAAACCCAAGCAGATATTTTATGCACGTTTTGCATATCTCAACATAGCGGTCATACGGTATTATTAGAAAAGTATGAAGGACTCTGCCTCGAACGACACTTTTTATAAGCGCGAAGAGCGTCCGTGGGGTTCATTTGAGCAATTTTCGGACAATGAAGTATCAACAGTAAAACTCATTCATGTTGATGCTGGCCAGCGGCTCTCACTTCAGAAACATAGTAAGCGTTCCGAATTCTGGCGTGTCGTTTCCGGAAGCGGCACATTTGAAATAGATGGAGTTGCGCGCGACGTATCAGTTGGTGATGAAGCGAATATTCCTGTAGGAAGTCTGCACCGCCTTGCAGGCGGTGCAGACGGTATCACCATACTTGAAATTGCACGAGGGGAATTTGATGAGCATGATATAGAACGCGTCGAGGATGATTTCGGTCGTATTGAAGAATCAATACCAACCAATACCTAACTATGGACATGCTTCTTATATTAATCGCCCAGCTCGTAGCCCTCGCAATCTCCGGGCTTTTTATATTCGGGGCATGGCGACTAGCGCGTAGTGAATCACTGCGCAAGCGATTTCAAGAAAAAGCACGTGCCCAAATGGATGCCCTGCGTGAGGCATTTGGTTTTACACGTACGATCCACAATCCTCTCATTACGCCCGCTGGTCATGGCTGGGAAGCTGATGGTGTTTTAAATCCGGGTGCCGTTGAAGTAGATGGAAAAGTACATCTTTTTTATCGGGCTATTGGGAGCGATGGTGTATCACGCATTGGATATGCGTCATCTGAAAATGGTAGCCACTTCCAGGACCGGCTTCCCTATCCAGTCTTTGCACTTAGTGGAGATTCTGAAAATGATGCTCATGTACGAGCGCAATCGATGGCAGGACATGCAGGACTTGCCGCCTCAGGCGGCAGTTGGAGCGGCGTTGAAGATCCGCGTGCAGTGGTCATAGAAGATAGGATGTATCTTACCTTCTCTGCATTTGCCGGATGGGATTCGGTACGTATGGGTGTTACCTCACTTTCTCTTGAAGACTTGCGAGCACAGCGCTGGAAGTGGACACCACCTGTATATCTTTCTCCTAAAGGTGAGGTGCATAAGAATTGGGTACTATTTCCAGAAAAAGTTAATGGGAAATTTGCAGTACTTCATAGCATGCATGGAAATTCGCATAACGAAGTACTGGTGGACTATTTTGATACGCTCGATGAAGCACCGGTCGTTCGTGTCGTGAGTCCAGATCCTAATGCGCTTCCGAATAACCCTATCTCATGGCACAAGCGCATGCGCGGAGCTGGACCCCCTCCTATCAAGACACCATTTGGTTGGCTTGTGCTCTATCACGCCGTAGACAATGAAGGTCCATCGCATTACAAACTTGGAGCACTTTTGCTCGATCTTATTGATCCCACCAAAGTCATCTTCCGCTCACCAGCACCGATCCTCGCCCCTACCGCTACATATGAAAATGAAGGCGCAAAGAGAGGTGTCGTATATGCCTGTGGAGCAGTGACGCACGATGACCGACTCACCGTCTATTATGGTGGCTCTGACAGCGTGATTTGTTCAGCAACACATTCTCTTTCGAAGTTGCTCTCCATGCTCATGGGTGAGATTCCTGCTCTCGTTCCCATCACTGTCTAACTATGTTTGTCGTACGACGTAATCCTGGGAATCCGCTCCTTGCACCTGTAGCGAGTGACGCGTGGCAGTCGCTGGCAGCCTTTAATCCATCGGTCGTTGTGGATACTTCTGGCTTACAGCGTATGTACTATCGCGCGCTAGCGCACCCAACCGTCGTTATTGCCCCGTTTGGACCAGGCTCAAGCATTGGCATGGCGACATCTTCGGATGGAGAAGTATTTAGTAACCAGCAGCAAGTACTTGCACCACGTGAACACTGGGAAGCATTTGGGTGCGAAGACCCGCGCGCAACAGTGATCGATGGTACGACCTACCTCACCTACACCGCGCTCGGAGGATTTCCTTTTGGACCTGAAAATATAAAAGCAGCAATTGCTGTTTCAAAAGATGGAATCACTTTTGACGAACGACATTTAGTAACACCATTTAATGCAAAGGCTTTCACTCTCTTCCCACAGAAAGTTGCTGGGAAATATGCTGCGCTTCTTACGGCACACACTGACTGGACAGCAGAACATCCACGCCCTGTTATGGGTCTTGCGCTTGCAGATACTATCGAAGAATTCTGGAGTCCTGAATTCTGGAATGAATGGCATGCAAATCTTGATCAAAACGCGTTACCGAACCTTCGTCGTGTTGAAGGCGATCATATTGAAACGGGAGCTGCTCCTCTCTATACAGAACAAGGCTGGCTCCTTATCTATTCCTACATACAAAACTATTACCATGAAGAGAGCCGTGTCTTTGGTATCGAGGCAATCTTACTCGACTTGGATGATCCAAAGAAAATTATTGGCCGAACATATCCATTCTTGGTTCCTGAAGAATCATATGAAAAAGATGGTATGGTGCCGAACATTGTGTTTCCTTCGAGTGCTGTGGTGGATGGCGAATTGCTTGATATCTACTACGGAGGCGCAGATACTGTCTGCGCCCGTGCAAGCGTTCGTTTCCAAGATCTGATGGAAGCACTTACAAAAGGTGGCGCCGCAGAATTTGTACGCGCTCCCGAGAATCCGATTATCTCTCCTATTAGTACAAACGAATTTGAATCGAGACTAACTTTTAATCCTGCGGCGATAGACCTCGATGGTTCAGTGCATATACTGTATCGCGCGATGAGTGCTGTTAACACTTCAACTATTGGCTATGCGCGATCAAAAGATGGTGTTCATATAGATGAGCGTTTGCCCGTTGCCATATATGGACCGCGCGCCGACTTTGAATTAAAGATTGGTGGGCCGCTTGGTAATTCCGGCTGCGAAGATGCGCGCGCGGTTGTCATGGAAGGGCGTGTCTACATTACGTATACCGCCTATGACGGAGCTCATCCACCACAGTGCGCGATTGCATCTATCAGTGTCGATGATTTTCTTACTCATTGTTTTGATCGCTGGAGCGAGCCACTCCTCATGACGCCTGACGGCATCGACGACAAAGACGTGTCGCTACTCCCTGAAAGACTCAACGGAAAGTATGTGGTGTATCACCGTATCCATGGAAGGATCTGCGCTGATGTCGTCGAAGATCTTTTATTTAAAGAGCGTGTTACTGGTCTCATAGACATACTCGGACCGCGCACAGGTATGTGGGATCACGCGAAAGTTGGCATATCTTCCCCACCCATAAAAGTCGAAGGTGGCTGGATTATGTTCTATCATGGTGTCTCGGCACTATCGCGCTATACGATAGGTGCAGCGCTTCTCGACGAGAGTGGTCTCAAGGTACTTTCACGAACGAGCGATCCTATTTTCGAACCAGGAGCGAAGTATGAAATAGATGGTGAGGTTCCAAATGTTGTTTTCCCTTGTGGCGCCATCGTTCGCGACGATACGGTATTCTTATATTACGGTGGTGGCGACACAGTTGTAGGAGTAGCAACAGCTTCCCTATCAAAGATTCTGTCCACGCTTATCTAACTCCGCCACTTACATTTTCTTTCCTATGATTCCCCGTATTGTTTTTTTTGACCTAGATAACACACTTGCAGTAAGTAAGCAGGTTATTAAACCTGAAATGGCCATACACCTTGCACAGCTAATTTCTCATACGCATGTAGCGATAATATCTGGTGGAAAGTTTGAACAACTTATCACGCAAGCAGCCACTCAGATTTGTGATGTGCCGGGCGGAACTATGCTGTCTAATTTGCACTTGCTCCCTACTTCTGGAGCTGCGCTCTATGATTTTATGGAAGGCTCGTGGATGCTTCAGTATGAGGAGCGATTGAGTGAGGAAGAGATTGCTGTCATAACGAGCGCCCTCGAAGAGGGCGTTCGGGAGACTGGCCTCGTCGATTTTTCTCATAGACTGCACGGCGACTACATTGAGAACCGTGGCTCGCAAGTCTCGCTCTCATGCCTTGGTCAAGAAGCACCCCTCAATGAAAAGCAAGCATGGGATCCAGATCATGCAAAACGCCAAGCGCTACAAAAAACGATAGCACCGCTCCTTCCTAACTTTGACGTAAAGGTCGGCGGGCTCACGACTATAGATGTTACCAAGCACGGCATTAACAAAGCATACGGCGTGCGCAAACTTTGCGATCATCTTTCTATTCCCATACTAGAAGCGCTTTACATCGGGGACGAGCTGGGCGCAGGAGGCAATGATGAAGTCGTAAAAGAAACAGGTATCCCAACACGTTCAGTTACCGGTCCATCGGAGACGGCAATTGCTATCGAAGAACTTATTTCAGCATAGACCGTATATACTTATTGGTATGACCTCACTCAAGGAAACGCTTCAGCACGCACTAAGTGGCGATGTGCTCGACGACCAAGCTACGCTCGATACGATGAGTCGTGATACTAGTATTTTTAAAATAGAACCATCGCTCGTTGTATATCCAAAGGACACTGAAGATGTTTCGAAACTCGTGAAAGCTGTCGCAGAAGCAAAAAGTAATGGAGAAGATGTCTCCGTAACGGGTCGCTCAGCAGGAACAGATATGAGTGGTGGGCCACTCACCAAGTCAGTGGTTGCAGTGTTTACGAAATACATGAATAAAGTGCTTGAGGTCAAAGAGGATACAACAGGCGGATACGCAGTTACAGAACCAGGCGTTTATTATCGTGACTTTGAAAAAGAAACACTCGCGCACGGCGGTCTCATGCTGCAGTCATACCCTGCGTCTCGCCAGCTCGCAGCGATGGGAGGAATTGTAAATAACAATTCAGGAGGTGAACGCACACTTGAATACGGCAAGACCGAAGACTATATCGAAGAAATGGAAGTTGTACTTTCTGATGGAACAGTTACGACGTTTAAATCGCTTGATGCAGCAGAGCTAGCCTCTAAAAAAGAACTTACGACGCTCGAAGGCGATATTTATCGAAAGATGGATGCCCTCCTCACGGAGAAAGCATTAGTTATATCTCAATCAAAGCCTAAGGTTTCAAAGAATTCAGCCGGCTACGCGCTGTGGAATGTAAAAGCTAACGGTGGCTTTAATCTTGCGAAGCTTTTGTGTGGCGCCCAGGGAACACTCGCTCTCATGACAAAGGCAAAGCTTCGACTTGTTAAAGATCAGAGTAATCGCAGCATGCTCGTTATCTTTTTGCCCAATGCAGATCATTTGCCAGAAATTGTGCACGCAGTACTTCCCTTCAATCCAGAGTCGTTTGAATCATTTGATGAGCACACTCTCTCACTTGCCATCCGATTCCTGCCGCAGCTTTTGAGTCAGATGGGACTTGCTCGTGCTATTCGCCTCGGCTTTTCATTCCTTCCGGAAGTTGGTATGGCCATGCATGGCGGTCTACCCAAACTTATTCTCATGGCAGAGTTTTCAGAAGATAGCCACGAAGAAGCACTTGCTGCTGCACGATCAGCACAGGCTGCTATCGCGCATTTAAAAGTACAGACATCAGTTCTTAAAGACGAACGTGCGAGCGAGAAATACTGGATCGTCCGTCGTGAGAGCTTTGCCCTTCTTCGAAAGAATTCTAAAGGACTCTATGCTGCTCCATTCATTGACGATCTTGTTGTTCCTCCTGATTCATATTCAAAATTCCTTCCTGAGCTCAATGCGCTTCTCGATCAGTATAAGAATTCCTTCATTTATACTGTCGCTGGCCATATTGGAAATGGTAACTTCCATATCATCCCCCTCATGGACTTGAGCAAGCCAGACGTCCGTAATGTTGTGCTTGAACTTGCACCAAAGGTATACGACCTAGTCATTAGGTACGGTGGCACCACGACCGGCGAGCACAACGATGGAATTATTCGCACTCCATATCTAAAGCAACTGTTTGGAGATGAAATGTACGATCTCTTTAAAGAAACAAAGGCTATCTTTGACCCGCAGAACATCTTTAACCCAGGAAAGAAGGTTGGCGGAACGTTTGAAGACATTAGTAATGACATGATTACGTCGGTCTAATAAGACCGACTCAATAATTGACCCTGAGTGCGAAAGCTGCTATAATACTTAGGAACCAATTCAGTTCAAGTAGGAGAAGTAGTTTGAGTAACGCACAACTTGTTGGAGCAATCAGGGATGACTTACATGGTCCCAATTATCCTGAAGAAATAATTCCGCGCTTTCAGGAAGCTTATAAGGAGACCAGATATGGGCACAAGCCCATCAAGCTCCCCTTCCTGAAGTTTTTTTCGGAAGACTTCTTGTTAAAGTTGCTTTTCGGAGCAATTACCTTCGATGAAAATTTTGTCACGAAAGATGGTACCAAATGGATCGCAATCGGATTTCGATATAAGGCAAGGACTGACTATGTTTTTGCCTTTCCTACTCGTCGGGACAGACACCACGAAGATGGAACGGTATCGGGTCACAGCGTCGCCGTTTTTTGTTCCAAGCGAAAGCCTGATGAGGAGGAAATGCGCCAAGTTAGCTTAGCTATTCTGCGCCTTTTCGAAGATACGCGTGAAGATTTCGACTTCAAGCACCATCGTGACTGAGAAGTTCTTTTGGCCGGCATGCAGAGCGTGACCGGTCTTTTTTTATAGTAATCCACAGTTTCTATTGAGCACCTTGTGTTTTTGACCAGGATATAGCATAATGGTCACAACTCGCAGTTTCCAAAGCTTAGCTCGGCCGAAAGGATTCGTTCAAAGGTTCGGCAATAGCGAGACGTTATTTAACCTAGTCACCAAGCCCACATGGCAACAAGCAAACTCTATGTCGGCGGTATTCCTTACCGCACGACTGAGGATGACCTTCGCACCGCTTTTGAAGAAGCAGGAGAAGTAGTATCCACCAGTATTATCAGTGATCGTATGACCGGCCGCTCACGCGGATTCGGATTCGTCGAGATGGCGGACGAAGCAGGCGCACAGGCTGCTATCGACCGTTGGGATGGAAAGGAATTTGATGGCCGTATGCTATCAGTTTCTAACGCTCGCCCTCAGGGTGATCGTCCTCCTCGCGACAACAATGCTCCTCGTGGAAACGGCGGAGGATTTGGTGGCGGCGATCGCGGTGGTTACGGCGGCGGCGCAAGCCGCGGTGGCTACGGAGGTGGCAACAGCTACTAGTTTTACACTAGGAACGTTGCAGACCTAATCGTCTCACAACAAAACAGCCCCGGCTTTGCCGGGGCTGTTTTGTTTTATACTTCCCTCCTAAACCCTTTATTATTTTCGCATCCCCTGCACTTCTAGCTTCTTCGCTTCAGCGCTCCATCCAATCCAATTACTAAGCACTTGGAAAAGTGAACCGACAGCAGCGAGTGAAAGTACAAGAATGATTGGCCAAGAGTAGATCGTCGCAAAGTAGAAGAAGACAACGATGAAACTAAACCAGAGTCCCGTGCACCATGGACAGTTAACAAGTGCGCCGAGCGTATCCCTGAAGCTATCTTTAGGCGCGCCAACAAACCAATCGCGAATGAACTTCGTAATAAGGTCGTAGCTAAAGAGTCGAACGAGTCTGAAGATTGCGAGCGACATGAGTATCAAGTCGCGAATCGAGATGTCATAGAAAATGCGATTCTGTCCGGCAAGGTACGCAAAACCAACAATTACAAGGAGAGCAAAGAATAAGCTTAGAAACAGATTCCAAAAGTGGATACGCATAGGATTTGGGTTAGGTATATGTGAAGTCTACCCAGTTTCTGGTCATTCTCAAAACTCAAGATTTGGTACTATGTATCTATGAAAGTAGTAGCTGTTTCAGGAGGCTTCGACCCGGTACATATTGGGCACGTACGTATGTTTAGCGAAGCCAAAGCTCTTGGTGACAAATTGGTGGTGATTTTAAATAATGATAATTGGCTCAAGACAAAGAAAGGCTTTGTATTTATGACGGCCGTAGAGCGAGCTGAAATTATTAAAGAGTTTGGATGTGTAGACGACGTTATCATTTCAAGCCACGGCGAAAATGATTCTGATACGAGTATTCGTCGTGAGCTTGAGGAGCTTAAACCTCAGATATTTGCGAATGGCGGTGATCGAAAAGATGAAGCCGATATTCCTGAGGCAGAGGTATGTAAAAAGCATGGTATTGAAATGCATTTTAATATTGGTCAGGGTGGTAAAGTGCAATCAAGTTCGTGGCTTACAGAAAACATCAATGGATAATAATTGGGAACAAGAATTGCCGTTAATTGTACGAGACAAATACGACGGTGACGAAAGTCACGTTACGGCTGAAGATAAAACGCGGCTCGCCTGCGGCGAGCCGCTCGCATACGTCATTGGTTGGATCCCCTTCCTTGGCCTTAAGATCTTCCTCGACAGCCATCCACTTATTCCTCGCCCCGAAACTGAATGGTGGACTGAAGCACTCATTGCTCACCTGCGTGAGCGATTCGATACGCGTCCATTCACATTCCTCGACCTATGCGCAGGTTCCGGTGCTATTGGCTTAGGGGTGCTCGCAAACTTTCCAAATGCTCGTGTTTATTTTGGAGAACTTATACCAGAACACTGCGCGCTCATACAAAAGAATATAGAAGCTAATGGACTTGATGCTTCACGTGCAATTGTTCGAGAATCACATTTGTTTGAATCATTTAACGAGGAAGAGTTGTTTGACGTAATTGCGACAAATCCTCCGTATATCCCCGAGACACGTTCGCTCGAAGAGTCAGTTACCGCGTACGAACCAGCTGAAGCACTCTTTGCCGGAGTTGATGGACTTTCACTGATTACTCGCATTGCACAAGAATCAAGGAATCACCTACTCCCTGACGGCGAAGTATGGGTGGAATGTGATATTGAAAACGCACAAGCTACCCAAGAGCTATTTTCCTCTTCTGGCGCGCTACGAACAGAACTTCGCAATGACCAGTACGATAGGCCCAGGCTCGTGGTAGCATATTTCTAACATGAACGCAGACACCAACGTCGCTCCCCTTAATCCGTTTCCTACGATTCCTGGCAACTTCTCAACGTCAATGAATACTGCAGCATTTATTCCTGTCGTATTCTTGATAGCATTCGTTATTTGGCTCTTGTATACACTCGTCGCTGGGTATCATTGGTTTAGGTACGGCCATCAGTCGTGGCTCGCAGTTCCAGCACTTGCTCTACATATATTTGTATCTGGCTTCTTAATGCTCTACATGATGAGCGGTCTTCGCTAACTACTATGGAAGAATTTGACCTTCAACCTGGCGAGCACATTATGATTACCGTACGTCAGCACCCCTTTGTGCTTGCGATGCGCTTGCTTCCCTTCTTGCTTCTCGCGCTTGTGCCAGATTTGTTTGGAATGTTTTTCTCCTTTGTTGGACATGCTGGTGGTGCGCAAACTTCTGGCCTTGCCTTATCAGCTGGTCTAACACGTTTCCTCACTGGCTTTTACTGGCTCATTCTTTGGATCGGCGCATTTACTGTGCTCACGAAATTCGCACTAACCCAGTGGATTATTACCAACGTTCGTATCGTTGATATTAAGCAGTATGGTTTCTTCAGTCGCGAAGTTTCAAGCTTCCTTCTTCTACGCGTACAGGACGTAACAACGGAAATTTACGGAGTGCTTCCAACATTAATTGGCTACGGCAAGCTCAATGTAGAAACTGCGGGCAATATTGAAAAGTTCACTATGGACACGGTTTCTCACCCACAGCGTATTCGCGACATTATTATGGATCAGGTTGCAGACCTTCACGCCACTGACACGCCTGCGAATACGGACGGATTATAGTAAACTAAGGGTAATGAGTAAGGAGCAGCACCTATCCACTGAGCCATACAAGGGCGTACGAGATTTTTACCCAGAGGACTGGGCTCGTTTGCAATATATTTTTGATACAACACGCAGCTTGCTGCGCCGTAATGGGTTTGAAGAATACAACGCTTCGCCACTTGAGCGTTCCGAAATATACGAGAGTAAGACATCAGAGGAAATCGTAAACGAACAAACCTATACCTTTACCGATCGTGGTGAAAGGCGCGTAACACTGCGGCCAGAAATGACACCATCCCTTGCGCGTATGGTGGCTGGTAAGCGTCGCGAACTAGTATTCCCTCTTCGATGGTTCTCTATTGGTAATCGTTTCCGCTATGAACGTCCACAGAAGGGGCGTTTGCGAGAGTTCTACCAAGTGGACGTCGATATCATTGGACTTGCTGGCGCAAAAGCCGAAGGTGAAGCAATTGTTATTGCGCATAAAATACTAGGTGCCTTCGGTGCCACCAACGACGACTTTATCATTCGCGTTAACTCACGCACTCTTCTAAACGCTGCATGTGAAGCACTAAAGCTTTCGAGCGAGCAGGCAAATGAGTATCTAGCACTTCTCGATCGCAAGAATAAGATGTCACCTGAGACATTTGAAACTGAGCGCGCAGTCTTTCGTAGGAATGGTACTGATCCGCTCGAGCTAATCGAAGCTGGTACAAACGACACTGTTTTAAATGAACAAGAGAAACTGCAAGCTCTCATACAAGCTTTTGCTGATCGTGGCATGACGAACGTTGTTTTCGAGCCAACGGTGGTGCGTGGCTTCCTCTATTACACTGGCATTGTGTTTGAAGTATTTGATACAAATCCCGAGAATCCTCGTGCTCTTATGGG
>JBDSUM010000035.1:0-13797 GCA_039927695.1 Minisyncoccota bacterium | reverse complement strand
AGTGATAGAACCTGACGACACATCGTAGAGTCGAAGTAACAGTTTCGTGACCGTCGACTTGCCTGCTCCCGAGGGGCCAACGAGAGCGACTTTTTCTCCACCAGATATTGAAAGTGTTAGGTTCTTTAAAACTGGCTGATCTTCAACGAACGTGAATTCGACATCATTCAAACGAATCTCTTTGTTCGTTACGATAAGCTTGCGAGCATTAGAAGTATCGCCAATACCGTATGGCGTCTGCATAATTTCAACCATCTCGTACGCATCTGCAAAAGCATCGTATAGACGTCGCAAGTTACTACCAATACTCCAAATACGATCGATAAGTCCAAGAATATATACCTGAATTACAATGAAATCACCAACCGTCACAAGTCCCCGTTGCCACAAGAGCACGGCGCCAACAAGAAGCCCAACTTCAATAATAATGGCGAGAATTCCTTGTACTGAAGTAATCCATACATCAGCTTTCCATGAACGCATCATAGCCTGATACCAACCTTCAATTGCATTCGCGAAAAGAGATCGTTCGTATTTGCTCGAAGCAAAGAAGTTAATGGTCGACTGATTCGAGACTGCGTCAGACAAAAGCCCCGTAACCTTACTATCCTCTGCTGTGCGCGCGATACGAAGAGGATGCTTCCAGCGAGCCATCATTACTTGTAAGAAAAGAAAAACTACCGTCCATGTAAGGAGTGCCCAGCCAAGAATGGCGCTGCGCAAGAAAAGTACAGTAATTGCTCCAATAGCAAAAATTGCCATTGATAAGAAGTTGAAGACGACCGTCTCAAGAACTTGTTCGTATGCGCGTGAATAGCGGTTAACACGGCGCGTTAACGTACCACTAAAATTTGATACAAAAAAATCATAGCTATGACCAATCAAGTTTGAGAAAGCTTCATTAGAAAGGTTCTTCATGACTGCTGACTCAAGATATGAAATGGATACCATTTCTACTCGACGTCCTATCCAACCAACAAATAATACGACTGCGTATATAGCAAGAATTCCAAAGAGTGTAAGAAGCACCTGATGCGTTCGACTGTCAGCTGACAGCACATTGATGAATTGTCGAAGATACAGCGGTGCGATAACGCCTGATATTTCTACAACAATTGCGCCTGAGATAAGCAATACAAAAAGACGCGGATACCGTTTGGTCGCTTTGAAATATTCACGTATGACCGGCCACACTTGCGGTGGCCTTTTCTTTTCTTCCACTAGCGCCATAGAAGCCTTATTATACCACACTTCAGACCGACTAACTATTCATGAAGACCAATATGGAGTTCGTAGAGATTGCGATAATCACCACCAGATAGTGCCATCAACTCGTCATGACTACCCTGTTCTGCGATCTTTCCAGCTTTAAGTAGAAGTATTTTGTCAGCCTTGCGAACCGTTGAGAGACGGTGAGCAATGATGAACGTCGTGCGACCTTTCATTAGCTTTTCAAGTGATTCGGTTATGAGTTTTTCAGTCTGTGAATCAAGTGCGCTCGTTGGCTCGTCGAGTATGAGAATTTCTGGGTTGCGCAGTATGGCGCGAGCGATAGCGACACGCTGTTTTTGACCCACAGACAATTTAACTCCACGTTCACCAACGACAGTTTCATACCCCTTCGGAAGTCCAAGAATAAAATCATGAATATGTGCTTCTTTTGCAGCTTCCTCTATATCAGCATCGGTAGCTTCAAATGTTCCGTAACGAATATTTGAACGAATCGAGTCGTTAAAGAGAGCAACTTCTTGCGGAACAATTGCGATACGCTTACGCAACTCAACCAAATCCCATGCCTTGGTATTAACGCCATCAATATGTACGCTGCCTGTAGTTGGGAAATAGTATCCAGAAATAAGCGAGATAGCAGTCGACTTTCCTGCTCCTGATTCACCAACGAGCGCAACGGTCTCGCCTGGCTTCGTATGAAAATCTACACCGGAAAGAACTCCGTCCTTTCCGGCTTCGTATTCAAAACTGACATTTTCAAAGGTAACTTCTCCGTTATTCGTCTTTGGAGTAATCGCTCCTTTCGGATGGTAGTTCTCAGTAGGTATACTGAAAATTTCTTCTAGCTGCTCGGCAGCCGTTAGCCCATTTTGAATAGTTTGCCAGCCTGTACCAAGCGCAACGAATGGACCAAAGAACATAAGTGCATATCCATTCAGTGCTACGAGTTCACCGACGGTAAGCGTGCCATTAGCGACAAAGTGTACCGATGCCACAAAGACTGAAAGCTGTGTAAGGAACACGATGACACGCTGATAGAAGCTAATATTGTTCCAGGTACGCTCAAGCTTCATCCACAAGCCATACACAACTCCAAAGAATCCATGTGAGGTCTTTTGTTCTTGATATGCCTCAGCAGTTGCCTCTTTTACATACGAAACCTGATGCACCGCTTCTGTGGCGTCATTCCAAATATCATTCCATGCACGATGCGCGATACTATCTGCTCCTGCTATCGGAATAAGCATGGGAATAATACTTATCACATATACCAGAACGCCGAGAGCCAGTATGCCAGCCAATAAAGGACTGATACGTATAGCAAGAGTAATACCGATCATGACACTAAGAAGCTGTGGAGCGATTTCAACTATGGTTCCAACTATTGATGTAATGCGCCATGCGCCCATATTCAACTTTGATATTTCTCCGTGAATCTGCGTATTTGTGTGATACGAAAGCGGAAGGTAGAGGAAATGTGAGAAACCTCTCGTTTCAATATTGAAACGCACTTTAAGCACCAGTGTTCGACTGAGACGATCTTTTATCCAATCCGAACCATTAGCCAATATTTGTACGAAAGCCCATGCGGTAAGTAATACCGCCCAGAGCGGGTAGGGACCGTCTGTTCCCTGCCCTTTTGACACTTGTATGAGTGCATCAAAGAATCGTCCTGTGATATAGGGCACGAGACCATTCGCAATTGCAGAAATAACACCCAAGAAAAGCAACACCAAAACAAACCGTTTATAGGGTTTTACATGTCTCCAGACACCTTTAAGCCCGGCTCGAAACTGTGGTTTTGGCTTTACCTCTGTATCTGGCGTTTCCATACAGGTATTCTATCTTGTTTTACTGATCGTTCGTAGCCACAAACTGATTCCAGGATTCTTCGAAGGAGGTATTGCGAGCGAGTAAATCATTGAACGTTCCTTGGTCTACGATGCGACCCTTTTCAAAGATATAAATACGATCGAAGAACTTGAGAAGATTCATCTTGTGAATAGAAGCAATGACCGTCTTTCCGTCGAACGCCTGCCAGATATTTGCATATATTTCGGTCTCGTTCTCAGCATCAACTGAGCTGGTTGATTCATCGAGCAGGATTATTTCTTTATCACGTGAGAACAATAGTGCGCGCGAAAGTGCGAGGCGTTGTTTCTGTCCGCCAGAAAGATTAACTCCCTTTTCATTGATAACTGATTCAAGTCCTTTTGGAAGATCATGCACCACTTCTTCAAAGTTGGCGACGCGCATAGCATGGAGCACCTCCTCTTCAGTGGAAGCTACGCCAAGCGTGATGTTCTCACGAATAGTCGATGAGAATATTTCTGGTTCTTGCGGCACGAGCATAGTTTTTAAATCGAGGTCAGCGAAAGACGTATTTTGAGGAACGGAATCATCGAAAGATAGTGTACTTTGCGCTGACGGGTACAATCCATGCAAAACCTTCAAGAACGTCGTCTTACCAGAACCTGATTCCCCAATCACAGCAATTCGTTCACCCTTATGAATCTGCATGCTTATGTTGTTCAGATTTGGCACGGTACCTACGCCTTCATACTTAAAGATGAGGTCTTTAACGTCAAGCGTCTGCCAAGAGCTCGTAGGCTTTCGCTTTGCTGCAGACTGCGCAGAAAATGCGTCTTCAATTGGCTTAGCGTTCAATACTCGATTCTTATATATCGCTAGATTCTGGTAGAAATCAGTGAATCCAAAATACACGTATATAAGGTTTGATAAGTACAAATAGAGCGCAGAAATAGTTCCCGCATCAACGTAGCGACCCGCCGATATCGCGCTGTATACGTAGAACATTATTGGAACAACGGCGATTACCTGAAAGAAAACGGCGCCGACGAACCATTTTCCTTCGGTTAGTTTTGAGTTGGAGGTATAGAGCGTATAAGATGCTTTGAAGCGCGAAATGATCCCGTCTAAAATAGGATTCTCGATGTGAAGAATCTTTACGCTGGTAACGTTCGACAAAGCATCAAAGACACCAGCCATTGCCTTGTTACTGAATTCATTTAAATGCTTATATTGCGGGACAAGATACCTGTCGAACTGGAAGATTGCGACAAATGCAATGATGATTACGACAAAAACAAAGATAGCTATCCCTGGAGAGAAGTAATACAGCACAATCGATGTGCCGATCAGCCGTATTACTGTTTGATTTATTTGGAATATATTCTGACCGAAGCTCGCAATGCTGTCACCCGCTTTATTAACTTTGTCGATAGTATCTCCAGAATCATGTTCACCATGCCATGTGAGACCTAGATCAAGGACTCCTTGCAATAGATACTTTCGATAATTGATCTCTGCCCAAAATGCTACCGATCGCTCAATAACACGTGCTGGTCCGTGAAATGCCCAGAACGCAATTTCGGTCATGAACAGTAGGACGAGAAGATACAGTAGGTGGTGAAAGTTTGCAGACACAATGCCGTGCACCTGCACTTCGCGTACAAACGCGCCAAATATAAGCGGTGGAGTGAGAAGAATCAGGTTAGCAATGAGGAACAATACCGAATATAAAATAATACGGCCATGCATTCCTTTAGAGAATTGCCAGTACTTCCGACTTAGAAAAATGGTCGGTTCTTGCGATATATTTGGCAGGAGTTTCATACGATTGTTCTTATAGTATCACTTCGTCTGCTACAGTATGTCTATGGGACTTGAAGAGATTATAGGAACAGAACCGGAGTCTGTTGAGACAGAACATGCAGTATACGAGCTCTTTAAATGGAGTCTGATACTCAAAGGCCTCATTTCTATTGGTGAGATTATTGCAGGCTTACTGCTACTCGTCGTACCTTCGTCAATAATTCTTTCAAGCGTTGCAGAGCTTCGTGCGCTCGCTGGTAGCGGGGCGTCGTATGGGTTTATCGCACAACACCTCCTTTCGGAGGTGGATGCAATAACAGCAGGTACTGTTGTATTTGCTGCAATCTATTTGCTTAGCCGCGGACTCATTAAACTTGGACTCGTTATTGGGCTGCTCAAGAACAAACTTTGGGCCTATCCCGCCTCACTCGTAGTACTTGGCCTGTTTCTTATCTACCAGAGCTACCAATTCGTGACAGCGCACTCACTCTTCGTCGTAGCGATCTCTCTTTTTGATAGTGTCGTTATGTATCTTATCTTGCGTGAGTGGCGCATTGTTCGTCGCCACGCAGCTAAGTCACAGTAGCTATTACGGATGCGCTGCAAAGTATGCGCGTGTTAGAGGGCCAAAGTATCCAGCGGGCGGATTAATAGCATGAGCTGCCTGGTATTCGGCAAGTGCTGCACGCGTAATGTTTCCGAAGTAGCCCGTTGCGCCTGCGCTTACAAGTGCTACCGCAGCAGGGCCGGTATTCTTTTGAATGAGTATCGTTTGGAGTGCGGTGACATCGTCTCCGCGCGATCCCACCGTAAGGTCACGCGCAAAGCCTGACGATGGAAGCGATGCAGCAGTACCAAGCGCGTCTATAATTTGTGACGGCAACGTAATCCCTTGCGCCTTTGCTGCGAGGAATGTACCTCGATACCCGGCAACGAGTGTCTGCGCATCGGCTGTAGGATTAGCTGCATTTCCAAGTGCAACTGCTACCGCTGCCATGCGTTCGGTAAGTGTGAACTCTCTTGTGAGTCGAGGGCACGGATCGGTTGCAACTCTGTTCTGACGTATTTCAAAGTGAAGATGTGATGCTCCACCTGAAGCGTCTCCCGTATTCCCTACGTATCCGATAAGATCACCCGGCTTGAGAACGGTTCCCACGGTTAGGTTGCGTGCAAATGCATCTAGGTGCATGTACGCAAAGGTCTCATTCCCTGGGTTCGCTGTATACACATAATTTCCTGCGCTATCTCCCGTACCGGTACTCGTCACTACAGCATTAGTTGGCGATACGATATAGTCGCCTTTTGGCGCCATAATGTCTTCTCCCTCATGCGTACGTGCTCCCCCATCGCGCGGGTCACCAAAGTTTGGACTAATGTCAGTTAGAGCAACTCCGAGAAGCACAGGGATTGGAATATTTTGTACGGGAGTACTACCAAGAGCATCAATTGCCGACTGCATGCTGGAGTTTATTCCATACCTACTTGTGCCACGCTGGAGGGTAGACGTACTAACCGTACCCTCTGATGTGTTACGCCAATAGTTACGATAGTCTGACCAGGTTGCTGCGTGTGCTCCTGTTGGAACTAAAATGCTAAACGCGAGAGAAAAGAGAGCAATGCTAACGCCAAAGCGTGAAAGAAATGAGGTCATACAGTGAAGATATGTTCTTGGTTAAGTACTCGAATTATACTCCCTCGTAAACCGAGTACGCGGAAGATAAGTGCTGATGAGATAAAGGCAAACGTAATGGCGGTAGACGATCCGCTGAGATGAATAACCGACGTAACGACATATGATCGAGCAACTTCAAAGATAATATAGAGCGCGAGTACAACGAATCCGATAGTATCGATACTGCCAACGACAACTTCTGCATCCTTATCCCAGGATAAGTGGAATATTCGGCTGGAGATAAATCCAACAAGTGCGCCGATAATGAGAGAAATACAAGTCACCGCAAGTCCAATGTGACCGCGAACAATATTAGCTGCCAGAATCACGAGCATGAGAGCACCGATAATGAGAAAGATACGAATACGACGACGAAGGTTTGGGTGCACATTCTCAGAGAAGTTTTCTCCGTTTGTGGTGTAAAGCATATGAATAGTATAAACAGACTTTATTTATAAAGGAAGAACAGATGACAGTGCCAGTATGACGCAAAAAGACATCAAGACGATGAGAGAAAATAGAAATATACGACGTGCCCATACGGATGGTTCCATCGTGCGATACCCACGTATGCATTGTACGAGCCACGCAATGCCAATCACGAGTGTAAGTACAAGGTATCCATACCCCGCGTAACCAAGCACCGTCAGCGAAGATGTCGCGAAAATGTAAAACACTATTGAGGCTACTATATGAACTTTTGTTGCAGCAGTTCCCTTTCGTGCGGGCAACACGGGAATTCCTGCTGCGTTATATTCCTTAAGTCTATACAAGGCAATCCCATAAAAATGCGGAAGCTGCCAAAGTGCAAGGATAATGAACAATATCAATGCTGGGATATCAAAATTATTTGTTACTGCCGTGTATCCGACT
The DNA here is from genome assembly GCA_039927695.1 of Minisyncoccota bacterium. Classification (GTDB taxonomy): domain Bacteria; phylum Patescibacteriota; class Minisyncoccia; order Phycocordibacterales; family Phycocordibacteraceae; genus C7867-001. The sequence continues at coordinate 6,407 of JBDSUM010000035.1, read as the reverse complement.
ACAATTGGTACCGCGCCAGGAATTGCACCGATAACTGCAGCCCATTCAGAAGTTCGTTTTATTCGTGTGTATGGACCGACGTACATAACGAAACCGAAAAGAGCCCATCCTGCGGTGAGTGCATTCACCTGTGTATAAAGGAGTGTAATTCCAATGAGTCCTAGAATCGTTCCATATATAAGGGCTTTTCGTACACTTATTGAACCAGTGACGAGCGCACGGCGAGCCGTGCGCTCCATCTTCGCATCCATATCGCGATCAAGAACATTATTGAATACACACGCTGAAGCAATCACGAGCCCGATTCCAACTACCGTTGCAATGAAAAGTAATCCATTCACGTGCAATTGCGACGCAAATAAGAACGCGGCAATGGTTGTAATGACATTGCCGTACACAATGCCTGGTTTTGCGAGACGATAATATGCTTTCACACTCATATGCCAGGTTGTCGTTCCATATATTGATTCATCATTTCCTCGCTCGGCATCATACGAGTGTTAAGACTGGCCATTATCCAGACAGAACCTGAAACGAGTATGCCGACAATTACCACTGCAAAACCAAGGGTGATCAATCGCATGCGAGAAGTAGGCTTGAAATCAATATGAAGAAATAGATTCATTTGCACCGCGAACTGGATACACGCAAGCAAGAGTATGAGCGCAGTAGTTGTAGGTAGTGGCGGGAATTGCGCATAGACAGCGAGGAAATATGCGGCAGCTGTTAAAAGCAACGACAAGACAAAGCCAACAACGTAACCAATCCACATTCTGCGCGATGCATGTGGCCAAGCCTCAATGTCATGAAAATATGTTTTGTGGGTACTCATAGTGCTAGTAGATATACTATCGTGAAAATAAATATCCATACGATATCGAGGAAGTGCCAAAACATGCTCCAAAGCATGAGCTTACGCATGTTTGATCGTGTGAGTCCTGCACGCGCAATTGCGATAGCCAACGCGGTAGCCCATACAAGTCCCACAGCAATGTGAAGTCCGTGCGTTCCAACGAGCGTAAAGTATGACGACAAGAAACCACTCGTCTGTGGCCCGCTTCCCTCTGCGATTAATTTACTGAACTCAGACATTTCCATAGTGAGGAATCTTGCACCAAGAGAGAATGTGGTGACCAGTCCGGCAACTACCCATGCGCGGCTACCACTACGAGCAGCAAGTAGCGTGAGGCCGCTCGTAAAACTACTCGTGAGCAATATAACCGTTTCTAAAAGAACGAAAGGTGCACTAAATACAAGACTTCCTGGCATTGCTCCGGTACGAAGAACTGCGTACGTCGCAAATAAACTCGCAAAGAGCACAAAGTCAGTCATCAGATACATCCAGAAACCAAACACAACGGTCGCGTCGTTCTTGCGGTCTTCTTCTGTAGTGATGAATTCTGTTTTATACATAAGCGTTATGCCGCATGGCGAGTTAGATGATGCTTGTGTGCAGCAGCTTCTGCACGCGCAACGTCGTGTGCCGTCATTGTCCATTCTGTATCTTCAGCAAAGGCACGCAAGGTGATGGCGATAACTGCACCAAGGAATCCTACAGCCACAAGCCATCCAATGTGCCACACGATACCAAAACCAAGTGCAAAAACGAATACAGCAATCAATATTCCTGCACCAGTATTCTTTGGCATAATAATATCTTCGTAGTCCGAAGCATTTATAAGAACTCGTTCAAACCCCTTCCCTTCTGCACGTACCTTTTCTTTTTCATGCCAGAACGCATCGAGTGAATGTACGATGGGAAGAATAGCAAAGTTATATGCTGGCGCTGGTGACGGCACTGACCACTCAAGCGTACGGCCGTCCCACGGGTCACCCGTCGTGTCTGCATTAGCACGTCTACGTCGTATACTGCGCACTATCTGCGCTATTTGGAATGCAAAGCCTAGCGATATGATTGCAGCTCCTATGCCAGCAACGATAAAGAGTGACTGCCAGCCGAGTGCTGCGCTGTAGTGATCAAGCCTGCGCGTCGCCCCCATAAAGCCCAGTATGTAGAGCGGTCCAAAGGCCAAGATGAATCCAATGAGCCAGCACCAGAATGCTTTTCGACCGAACGACTCATCGAGTTTGAACCCTAGGACTTTTGGCAGCCAATAGGTAAGGCCAGCGAAGAATCCGAAGAGTACTCCGCTAACGATCATCGTGTGGAAGTGCGCAACGAGGAACAAACTGTTATGCAGCTGATAATCTGCAGCGGGTTCAGCCAAGACAACTCCCGCTACCCCACCGAGCGTAAAGAGCACGACAAAACCCATGAACCAAAGCATGGGTGTCATGAAACGTATACGGCCCTTATACATAGTGAAGATCCAATTGAACATTTTTACTCCCGTTGGGATCCCGATTACCATGGTCATGATACCGAAGAAGGCATTCACGTTTGCGCCAGCACCCATGGTAAAGAAGTGGTGCAACCAAACCAAGAATGAAAAGAAGACAATAGCCAAAACAGACAGGACCATCGATGTGTACCCAGCGAGTTTCTTTCCAGAGAACACCGGCACTACTTCAGAAAAGATTCCAAAGGCGGGTAACACCAAGATATAGACTTCAGGATGGCCCCATGCCCATATTAAGTTTACATACATCATCATGTTTCCACCTGCACCTGCTGTAAAGAAGTGGAAGCCAAGTGAACGATCGAGTGCGAGGAGTGCAAGCGTTACAGTAAGTATTGGAAAGGCAAAGATAACGAGAGACATTGAGCCTGCGACTGTCCACGTGAACATAGGCATGCGCATAGGAGTCATGCCTTTACAGCGGTTGCGAATTATCGTTACGAAAAAGTTAATTCCCGAAAGGAGGCTGCCGATACCGGAAATCTGAAGACTCCATATCCAATAATCCACACCAACTGTTGGGCTATACGCGAGTTCTGAAAGCGGCGGGTACGAAAGCCAGCCTGCCGTTGAGAAATCTCCCAGGATAAGCGAGCAGTTAACGAGCGCTGCACCAGCTACAAAGAGCCAAAAGCTGAGCGAGTTTAGGAACGGAAATGCTACGTCTCGCGCGCCAATCTGAAGCGGAAGAACAATATTAATAAGTCCAAACATAAGCCCCATCGCCACAAAGAAAATCATGATCGAGCCGTGTGCCGAGAATATCTGTTGAAAATGCTCAGACGAAAGTACTCCGCTTGAAGCGCCAACAGACGTAGCTTGTTGCAAACGCATAAGCAACGCATCACTTCCGCCACGGGCGAGCATAACTAAAGAAACAATCAGATACATGATCCCGATACGTTTTGGGTCAAGTGACGTAAACCATTCACGCCAGAGCGTGCCCCAGAATTTGAAATAGGTAATGGCGAGAAGCGAAACGACGAGCCCTCCTACAAAAACTACTGCCCCTCCCCACGCAATAGGGTTCTGCGGAAGTGCCGCGAGTGAGAGTTGTCCAAAAATAATGTGCTGCCAGATCATAGGTTTGGATTGGAAGTCATGGGCATCGAATGCATTGATGCTGACATGTATTTCATTATGATTGCATTAAATAGTCCGTCTGCAACCGCAGAATATGTTTTAGCAGGAACCCACTCGCTTGGTGCAGCAAGCTCTGTGTACGTTTGCTGGGTCAAAGGCTCTGACGTTTCCTTCACACTCGCTACCCACGCGTCAAAGTCTTCTTTCGATACAGAGTTTGCGACAAAGGACATTCCTGCAAATCCTCTTCCGCTAATATTTGCCGAGACTCCATTATAGGTACCTGTCGTATCTGCCGAAAGATTGAGCTGCGTCTGCATACCTGGCATTACCATGATTTGCCCACCAAGCTTTGGAATCCAGAACGAATTCATGGGCGCATCAGCAGTTAATACAAAGTGAACGGGAGTGTGCTCCGGGAACTCAAGCATATTCACGGTTGCGATTCCCTGTTCTGGGTATATAAATAGCCATTTCCAATTGAGCGCCACTACTTGCACCGTTATTGTCTGTTCACCATTTTCAATTGGCTTGTACGGATCGAGGTCATGCGCAGACTTCAGCGCAATAAAGGAGAGAATAATAATGATAAGTGTTGGAATTACCCACCACACCGTCTCTATTACCCAGTCATTGTGATCCCATCCTGGTCGATGACGCGTTTCTGTTTTTGAACTTGTCGCTCGGTATCGCCAGGCAAACCAAAACAAAAGACAAAATACAGGAATGACCACAACAGACGAAAGGAGTGCAGTGATTACAATCACATCTCGCTCTTCGGTTCCAATAAATCCTTGCGGGTAAAGCACAGCAAGATTTGCTCCGTGTACCTGCGCAAGTACGAGAATGCCGAGCAAGGCCAATGCGGCAACAATCGGCAATACGAAGTACCTTTTCATTCTCTTCACTATATCACCGCTCAACGATCGACTTCTCGCTCGCGTCCTAGAAGAAAATAGACCCAATAGCCGCCAACCCTGCGATGAGCATGAGCCCGGTAATGAGCCATCCGCACAACGTAATAAGTGAATGATTTCTTCGAGAATGCATTATCTTCTTGCTGCTACTCATTGAAACAATGTAGTAGAGCACCACAGGAGCAACGAGACCGTTTGCAACAGCTGAGTAAATAAGTCCTTTAATAGGATCAAGATGAGCGAAGTTAGCGATAACACCAATTATCATCGAAACGATTATTACGCCGTAAAAGGCATACGCTTCTTTGAGTTTGCGGTAGAGTCCCTGCTTCCATCCGAAACATTCAGACATCGCATATGCTGTAGAACCAGCAAGAACCGGTACTGCAAGAAAACCAGTTCCGATAATACCTATCGAGAAGAAAAAGTATGTAAGGGCTCCGCCGAATGGTCGAATCGCTGACGCTGCTTGATCGGCCGTTGCAATGTCGGTAATACCATTTGCGTGAAGAGTTGCCGCACATGCTGCAATGATAAAGAACATGATGAGGTTGGACACGAACATACCAGTCCAAACATCGAAGCGCATATTACGAATCACGACTGCGTTCACGGCAGCTTTACGCTCTGCAATAGTCTTTTCGCCTTTGAGAATATCCTCTTCGACTTCTTGCGACGTTTGCCAGAAAAAGAGATACGGAGAAATCGTAGTTCCTAGGATCGCGCAAATGAGAAAGATCTGACCCTTTGAAAAGGCAATGCTTGGAATGACGGTACTGTGGAGTGCTTCGTACCAGTTAATATGTACGGCGAAGGCAGTAAATACATAGGACAATAGCGCGAGCGCCGTATATTTCAAGAAACGTGCATAGCGTGCATAGGTTGTGAATATCTGCAGAAGCAGACTTATAAGCGCAAATGCAATCAGAACGAGCGTCACACTTATGTGCGGGAATAGCAATTTCATACTCGCTGCCATAGCACCAAGGTCAGCAGCAATGTTAAGAGTATTGGCAGCAAACAAAAGTACAGTGATTACGTACAAGACTTTTCTTGGATAATTCTTTCGTATATTTGCGGCAAGACCTTGGCCAGTAACAAGACCAATGCGTGCGCACATCTCCTGAACCATCGCCATGAAGGGAAACGTAAATGCCGACAACCAGAGCAACTGGAAGCCATATTGTGCGCCAACCTGCGAATACGTACCTATGCCGGAAGGATCATCGTCAGCAGCACCTGTTGTAAGGCCGGGGCCAAGAGTATTTAAATATGCGCCTGCTGCCTTGAGCGGCTTCTTGTTCATTATCTTATGCTCTTCAACTTCGGTGAATTCAATTGCAGCCTCAAGTGCTTCTGCAGGAGCATTGAAGAATCTTTCTATAAACTTTCGTGGAGTACGCATGGCTAGATTTGAGAGACGCTCTTCCCTTCAGGCACGTCGAGTGACTTACGCCGCAATTCACCAATGTTCTGCAATACAAAAAGAACAAGTGCGAGAGCTCCAAAGGTATTAATGAGAACTAATGCACGCCCTGCTACCGTGCCGGGCAAGTAGAGCGGATTAAAAACAAATATCATAACGCTATGGAGTGTGAGCGTTACAGCATCTATAGGCATGGTCGGAAAACTTGTCGGTTGAAGAGTACACAAGAACCAATATTCAATCGCAAAAAACACGATGAATTGGAGCATGACTACGGTAAGAATCGTAAACATATGACTGCGACCTCGTACTTCTTCCACAACCTCTGTGGCGACGTAGATGGTAACAATGGTGCCGATTATGGCCCCTGAAAGTAGAAGTATTTCACGAGCATTTCGTAGGCTTGGAGTATGAAAAGCAGCGATCTCAATAAGAAGCAGGACTGCTGTGCCAACAACGGAATGCCAGAGCGAAAAAGTGTTGGTTTTCATGGAGGTTATACCCCACAGTATACTACCCCGCAGTGGTACTATATATCGCTATGACTAACACTCTTTTCAAGAACGCTCTTGTGCAGCTTGCTCGCGCTCGCGATGCTGCGAATCTCGACCCCGCGTCTCT
>JBDSUM010000034.1:0-8659 GCA_039927695.1 Minisyncoccota bacterium | reverse complement strand
CTATGGTATCCTCAAGCGCATATGAAAGAACTATTTACGGGACAAGGTATCGGCGCGTTGGTCACAGAACATCTAGGATTGAGTCCTATCGTCATCGGCGCTTTGCTGGTAATTCTCGCAGTCTGGACTCTTACCTGGAAAGGAGTGGCACTTTGGTTTGCTGCACGTAATCACCAAAAGAAGTGGTTCATCGTTCTTCTCATTCTAAACAGCGTTGGTGTTGCAGAAATCGTGTACCTTCTTTGGTTCAGGCGCGATAAGCAAGAAGGTGTTACAACTTCGCTATTTAATGCCCCAATTCCTGGCGATGATACTGAAGAGGTTGCATCTGAGCCCCAGGCGTAGTTGAATGGCATTATAGGTTCGGACAGAGAGCGGAGGGGTGGCAGAGTGGTCGATTGCACTTGTCTTGAAAACAAGAGTCTCAGAAATGGGACCGGGAGTTCGAATCTCCCCCCCTCCGCTCTCTGCCTGGAAGATTAAGCACACGAAGCTTTGACTTAGTGTGCTTTTGTGGTAATTTGCGTAGGTTCTTACTCTAGCGGCTAGGAGGCCGGGATGTTTTATGTCGTTCTTTTCATCCTTGAGGGAATGGTACTCTCGGAGGCATTCCTCGCGTATCGCGATGGATTCCTTTATCGCGGTCAGGGAAACTGGCCACGGCCTGGTAATCGAATATCGTTCTACATCGAGCACGGTGGTATGTGGGGCGACCTTATCATCGTTTCCCCACTCGTGGCTGCGGTAACCACTATCGGCCTGCCGTATTGGCTGCACAACGAATGGGCGGTATCGGGCGGCCTGATTTCTGTGGTACTAACCGTCGCCATGATACTCATGTGGAGTGCCTCGAGCAAAAACCTCGATGACGCCTTTATGAGGGACACTTTACTCAAGCCTTGTGGCGCGGTACACGCCGTGTACATGTTTTTTGCGATTAGCGTCCTGATCCTCTTCTACTGGTTCACGCCAGTGACTGCAGCTACATGGCATTGGCGCTACATCGCCTCATTGTTGCTTGCCGTGCACGTAATTCTGGGAATCATCATCCCGGACATCGTAACCAATGGTCGCGTCGGTCGGAACACCTGGCTGACTACACTCGGTGCATGGGCTGTTATCGCCGTGAGCTACTGGCGTCCATATATCTTTTGACGATCAGAGCAGTATGAGCGTCTCGATTCATCGAGACGCTTTTCTTTTGTAACAAGTACACAGAAATTATTTTTGTATGTAATCACGCACTCACCTGGTGCTATCATGAACGCATGCCAATCAATCCGATCTTTGCATGGGATGGTCAAGAATACTCGTTCGAGGAACGAGGTAGTGACTGGTATTGGGCGCTCGGTATCATAACCGTTGCTGCGACAGTCACGTCAATCTTGTTCAGCAACATTCTTCTCGCACTCGTGATAGTAGCGGGAGCAGCAACCATTGCGCTCCAAGCTGCAAAGCATCGTCGAACTCATCACTTTGCGATATACGATAACGGTATTGCTATCGACAATAACCTTTATCTCTACAAGGACATGCGTCATTTCGGCATACTGGAATATATAGATCCAACACTCCCTCCTGCCCTATCGATAAAGACTAACCACATCCTCGCACCACATTTGCTCATACCAATTCACGAGTATGATCCTGAGGAAATCTATAACTATGTTTCCTTCCATCTCCCTGAAGGCGATCACAATGAGACACTCATAGACCGCGCTGTTTCGATCTTGCATTTCTAGATTTTAGATTCAGTTTTATTTGAACTTTTCTTGAGCATTATCTTAAGTGCAGTTTTCTATAGTTGATAGATGCCAATTCGACATTCAAAAGAATTGCAGGCAAAAGTCCTGGATTTGGGTCTTGCGGGATGGACCTACGCAGAAATTAGAAATCTTTATCCGATTCCTAAAGCGACACTTTCATATTGGTTTAAGAATGCTGACAAAATAAATGACCGAGCAAAGCAGCTCAAGCATCTCATCCACGCTCGCGAATCTGCAGTTATAACTATAAACCGTAAGAAACTTGATCGTATAAAACTTGCTGAAGCTCGAGCTAGGTATGAAATCAATAATATTTCTTTCCAAAATATTGCGATGCTGAAAGCTATGTTAGCAATGCTTTACTGGGCTGAAGGGACCAAGAGTGATACTTCAAGCGGAGTTAATTTTGTTAATACTGATCCACTTCTAGCAAAACTCTATATCTCACTCCTCAGGGATTGTTATTCAATCAATGAAAGAGGGTTTCATATTCGAGTACATACGCATAGCAGGCATGACCCAGCGACTGCTATTAAATTCTGGTCTAACACTCTTAACGTGCCGGAATCGCAATTTGGCAAAATATATGTTAAAAAGCGTAGTATCCAGAAGAAGTTTCGTGAGAACTTTCAAGGGATCTGCTTTATCTACTATGGAGACGGCATGATTCGTCGAGAACTTCTCGTTCTGGGTCGGTTAATAGCCGAGAAACAGGATACGCTCTCGTCGTTCAATGGATAGGACGCAACTTTGCGGAAGTTGTAATGTAGGTTCGATTCCTACCGAGAGCACAAAGTGAGCAACCATAAAAGTTAAACTCTCCAAACGCGTTGCGCTTGGAGAGTTTTACGGAAACGACTGCAGTCGAATTCACGCAGTTTCTTCCACCATGAAATATCTCTTGCAAAGACGACACTTATTCTTGCCAACCGAATAATTTGAGGTCGTCATGCGGCAACTGGGACAACGTGCCATCCCGAATTCTATACTCACCAGCGGATGGGTCACAGGCTTGAGAAGATTCGGAATCGAACCTTTCTGATGCCAAACCGTGCGGCGCACAGTATCTATTTTCGCCCGAGTCACAATCAGGCGTTTAGGCACACCGTCGATGAGCAATCGATAGCGATTGCGAGCGAGCGGTTTAAAGCTGATACGTCCTGTCATTTTCTCTCTCCACCAATCCCACAGGGACAGTACCACGCGCAGGTAAAGAAAGAAAAGAGCGGTCCTGTAGGACCGCTCTTTTCTTTCTTTACTCTGAAACCTTATTTCTTTAGGGCCTCGCGCTTCACTGCTGCAGAAAGTCGGGACTTTTTGCGAGATGCAGTGTTCTTCTTAATGATTCCGCGCTTTGCTGCCTTATCAATAGCCTGGTATGCCGCAGAAAGTGACTTGCGAGCCTCTCCAGCGTCCGTGGTGAGGGTCTTGGTCACAACCTTAGTCAAAGTCGTAAGAGCACGCTTACGGCGCACGTTAAAGACATGCTTCTTGAGTGATGCGCGGTGCGCCTTCTTTGCTGAAGTGGTAATAGCCATATGTGAGAGCATCGTACGCTAGAGAACTGCTTCCTGCAAGCCCGAACGCTAAGAAATGCCCTTTCTAGCTCATGATTCCTCAATATTCTGCTCACCTATTCCTTAGACCTGCTAGAATACCTACATGATTCGGCAAATACGCGGCACCGTACTGAGTAACGAACCTGGTGGCAGCGTGATTGAAGTCGCGGGCTGGGGTGTATTTGTTCATATGGCCGTAAGTGACATGCCTGCACCTGGAGCTGAAGCTTCACTCATGACGTATCTCGCTGTGGGTCAGTCAGGTCTTGACCTGTATGGATTTACTGACGCGCTCGATCGTCGCTTCTTCGAACAGCTCTTAACCGTCTCCGGGGTCGGTCCCAAGACAGCTCTTTCCATACTTTCACGAGCTCCCCGCGAAGCGCTCGAAGGAGCTATCGGAAAGCGTGACATTTCATATCTCACACGCGTTGTGGGTCTTGGAAAGAAAGCTGCAGAAAAACTTGCCGTGGAACTTTCTGAAAAGATGGAACTTTCTGCGACACCACACGATGACGCCGATGCTGAAGTGTTCGACACACTTGTGGCGCTCGGCTACACAGAACGTGAAGCGCGGAAAGCACTGGCGACAATTCCGTTGCACGTGTCCGGTCGCGACGCTCGCCTGAAAGCTGCGCTTTCAGGCAAATAATCTTTTGCGTATGCACGCTCTCAAATCTCTCATTCAAAAACTTCTCCCTCGCTCTTTGTACCGAGCGATTCTCACGCCATATCACGCAGGGTGGGCGTTCGCTTCTGCAATTTGGTATGGCTTCCCTGCTCGTAAGCTCACCGTCATTGGCGTAACAGGAACTAAGGGGAAATCATCGGTCACAGAAATGATGACCGCAATTCTTGAAGAAGCTGGCCATACTGTTGCGGTTTCGAGCACGATTCATTTCAAAACTGGAAAGACTACGCGACCGAACCTCTACAAGATGACCCTACCAGGTCATGGTTTTATTCAAAAACTTTTACGTGAATCAGTCCGTGATGGTGCAACACATGCTGTTATTGAACTCACTAGCGAGTCAGCACTTCAGTACCGTCATCTCTTTTTGTACCTAGACGTTCTTATATTTACGAATCTTGAAAAGGAGCACCTCGAGTCACACGGTGGAATGGAAAATTATTTCCAAGCAAAGTTCCGTTTAGCAAAAGCGCTTCTTAATTCTTCGAAGCGTCCGCGTGCGATTGTTGCTAACGCTGAAAGTTCATATGGTGAACGGTTCCTCGCTATCCCGGTCGAGAAGCGTATTCCCTTCTCACTCGGCGACGCAAAAGGACTTACGCATACCGACACTGGCATTGCATTTGATTTTGATGACGTGCACGTTACCGTTCCTCACCCTGGTGATTTCAGCGCACGCAACGCACTCGCAGGTATTAAAGCCGCTGCGTTCCTTGGAGTCTCAGTACCAACGGCAGCCCGCGCGCTTGCTTCTCTCGCGCGCATTCGCGGTCGAGCTGACCGTATCGAAGAAGGTCAGGACTTCCTAGCGGTCGTGGACTACGCTCACACTCCTGACTCCCTTACGGCACTCTATGAAGCATACAAAGATCGTCCTAAGATCTGCGTACTTGGAAACACTGGTGGTGGGCGTGACACCTGGAAGCGTCCAGAGATGGGTCGCATAGCAGATACTTATTGCAAGGAAGTCATTCTCACCAACGAGGATCCGTATGACGAAGATCCTCAGGCAATACTCGCGGCCATGAAAGAAGGTATGGCACGCGAGCCCCACATTATTATGGACAGACGTGAAGCAATCGCAGCAGCGCTCAAAATGGCGACTACTGGTGACGCCGTTCTTATTACAGGCAAAGGTACTGACCCATACATCATGGAAGCGAATGGAAAGAAGACTCAGTGGGATGACGCACACGTTGTGTCTGAAGAGCTCAAGAAGCTGGTATCATAACGAGCATGAAAGGCGACTTCCTACTCTTCTTCGCAATCTTTGTTTTTATTTTCATTCTTTGGGTATACAGCGGTGGACCAACCCACCCTATCTCTTTTGCCGGTCCCTACCTCACACCCGTCACCAATGTTGGTGGTGAGTCACAAGCGTACGGTCCGAAAGTCAGCATTCCGAGCGGCACAGTTTCAAAGAAAACTTCTTGGGGTAATTGGAGTGCGGGCTGGGGAACAAGTAATTATGGCTCCAGTGACACGAATGGGTCTAATACAAACGTATCTGCAGGCAACCGCTCTCCGTACGCAGGAAAGGTGTACATAGACGGCAGCTCGAGCCATTTGAATACCAGCAATGTATCGCAAGAATATATTGTGCTACGCGCAGCATCGAATTCAGGAAATGTAGGTATAACTGGGTGGCAGCTTGTGAGTCAAAATGCGGGGTCACGCACCGTTATTCTCCAGGGGACACCCATCGCTCACCAAGGAACACCAAGCGCAATCGTATTGCGATCAGGTGAGGAAGCTATTATCTCTAGCGGCTCTGGACAAGAAGGGAGTTCCTTTAAAGAAACTGAATGTACTGGTTACCTTGATCGTAGTTATAGTTCGTACTACCCTTCCCTTTCTACCAATACCTGCCCTTCGCCTATTAGCGATCTTGGTTCATATCAATCAAATAATTCTGCGCAGTACAATCAGTGCGCTGACTACGTACGCACATTCCAAAGTTGCCGCACGGGCGACAACGGTCCCCGAAACAACCTCGCCTCATGGTGCCAGAATTTTATCTCTAATCAGCTTACCTATAACGGCTGTGTTTATTCCCATCAGAACGACACGAACTTCTTCAACAATACCTGGCGTATATTCCAGGGACGCACATCAACACTCTGGCGTAGCAGTGGTGACACCATTACTCTCTACGACCAGAATGTGAAGGTAGTAGACCAGTATTCGTATTAACGGTATAAAAGATAGGTTATCCCTTGCGCCTATAGCTCAGTCGGTAGAGCAGCTCCCTTTTAAGGAGACGGTCCCTGGTTCGAGCCCAGGTAGGCGCACCAATCAAATAGCTACTTATTTCGCAAGGAGGTTTCTGAGCATTTCGTTTCCATCAATTACCCGCGACGTGTTTTGAACATAGTGTAGTAATGAGAGAATCATTTTCTGGATCTCAGAATTCTTTATTTCAATAACAAGCGACTCACTCATCGACAATAGATAAACGCTATCCTTGAAGAGAAAAATTTCTGCAGAATGATTGAAGTATTCTTCATCTATTTCATTAACTCGATAGGCTCGACCTTCAAAGTTTCTTGCCCACTCCTCACCCATGGTATGTATAACTTTGGTGAAATGTCCTACGGGCACGATTGCTTGATTGATCATGCCGTTAGCTTTGATATCTCTGTTTATTTCGTTAATAGTTTCAACCCCCAATAATTTTTTCCATGCAGAATAAACATTCTCTCCCTGTATGCCTATGCATGTTTCACCCTTATGAGTCTGGAAAACTTGTCGCATAATATCTCTGATAGCTTTGGTGCCGCGGTATACGAATACGCCTACTTCTTTCGATTCATACGGCGTATTTCTCTCTTCAGAATTTCCTGTAATTTCTGCAACTGCTTTTGCGATGAGGTTTTGGATTTCAACATTGGAAGAGAGTCTCCATTGTTTTTTACCCTGTACAGATTCACCTTTAACGAGTCCCCTATTCTCTAGGCGCTCTAATATTTCATAGATTGCTGGTCGAGAGACAGAAGTAACCTTGGAGATATCAACAGGAGTCTTTGAACCTGCCTGTAGTGCTCGAACTACCTCGACTGATTTTGGAGACAATTCAAGTATTACTAATGGATCTTTCATAGGAATAGCGTATATTATTCCTATGAAATGTAAAGTATTACCGACACCAATTATCCTGGAAATACAGTGTAAATTTATATTTTTGTCATAAATGTTCCGTATTGGACTCAGACAGACTATCCTTCTATAGGAACTTGTTGAAACAAAAGGGATCAGAAAATGGCATATGGGGTTAAGTACTATCGTGGCACACTTCCCGCCTCTATCTTGAGTGAGGTGTTTGAGAAGATTGCGAGAGAGATGGAACACAGTTCTACCCTTCCCGAGTTAGTAAACGAACACCCCCACGCCATGTTTGATCTCTTGTTGAGCATATGGCAGCCTGATGGACGAAACGGCGAGAGCATTACTCAGACTCAAATTGCGAATGAAATCTCAGAAAAGATCGGGCGTGAGTTCAACAAAAACGCATACATTCTAAAATTTATAGGAAAAGTAATTGCGAGAAAGTTCTATCGCCAATTGATTAAACCTGATGAGGCTCGTGCTTTTCTCGAAATTGTTTTCCGCGAGTGGACTGGGGGCCCTAAATCGTACAGTCCACCAATCAATATCGAAATGCTGATCGAAAATATCAGCAAAGCGATTTTTGGTCATGATTGGACTGGGCATCGCACTGACATTTCTCAGCTAATTCAAAAACTTGCAGCATTAAATGTTAGCCCTATCACGATTCAGGATATCGAGCACTTAATCAAATGTAAGCTTCATCTTAAGGCAGATTTATCTGCTAAGGAGCTGGGAGACTCACTATCCTCTCGCGATTCTAACTCGTAGATTCGCTTAGTTGGGGGAGAAATGTAATGCCAGCAAATGATTATCGTGCCGCACTCAAGGGTGCTGAATTGCTCGATGAGAAAGTTCCGGGATGGATGGACAGAATTGATCTCCGCTTATTTGGACCTAATAACGACTATCGGAAGGGTGTATTGACTCAATTATTCGGTTCAAAGCTAGAGGCTTACAAATTCTTTGGCTGGGATCCGATGTCCGATGAAGCCTACGTGAAAGCTGGAGAATTTGGATTTAGTTCAACTGAAAATCCACCTATCATGGCTTGCAGACGTTTTATTCTACAAACGTGGTTCAACCTTATTAAGGCTCGCGAGAAAAACACCGCCAAATGAGAACGAGGCCTTGCGCCTCCGGATCTCAGTGGCGGTTTTTGTTAACTATCCAATTCCGTAAAACTTATAGAAATCTTCTATATCTACTTCTGCGGTACGGACAGGGTTTGGGAGCGCTTCGGCCAATTGTTCAAGTGGTATATCTTTAACTTTCTTTAAAAATGCTTCTCCGGACTCTTCTTTAAATCCGTACTCGCCTTCTTTCTTTTCGTTTCCACCTAGAAATTGTCCCCAGACAGTAGTCCCCTGACTCCACAGTTTTTGATCAGTATCAATATCTCCGACGACATTCCGATATGATTCAGGATATAAACGTAGATATGCTTCAAGATTATTAAGCGAGCTTTGGCATCGAACATGCTTAGCTTCTGGATGTTTGGACTTTATATCTCTAAACATGTCTGTGAGTTCATGCTT
>JBDSUM010000033.1:0-5300 GCA_039927695.1 Minisyncoccota bacterium | reverse complement strand
ATGTATGAATCAAGCGCCATCGTAACGTATCTTCATCATACCTTCGGAAACGATTCGGTAGACTTTGACGAAGATAGCGGAGAGAGTGACGAGGCCATTCCGGGCACATGTACTATTTCTGACGAATAAATCATATGAATATTCATTTCAAAAACTCGGCTGAAGGACTTTCTGAACAGCTTATTGAGCGAGCAGAGAAGAAGATTTTAAAACTAGATAAATTCATAACCGAACGCAATTATGAAGCTCAAGTGTTTGTTGATGTGAACAAAGAAAGTGGAGCGCATTCTTCCAATAAGATGTGGCAGACGTCTATCCATGTTGATTTAGCAGGCGATCGCTTTAACGCCGTTGAGACTGCAGACACTGCAGAGAAAGCTACCGATATGGCAATTGCCGAACTTGGCAGCGAGCTTCGCAAAGCACGCACAAAGAGTAGGAGCGTGGCTAAACGTGGTGGAGGCGTCTTGAAGCGCTTAATGCGCGGGTTTAAATAGACTCAAAACAGAGTTCGCGACACGAAGCGTTACTCTGGCGACCAGCCATTGTCGGCAAGATATGAAAAAGGTTGCTCATTCTTACCTTCAGGAACAATACGGGTGACTTGGAAAGCTCCTTCGGCACACTGTGCGTCAACAATCTTTACCCTAATCCTCTTGTCTTCCTTGTGCGCAAAGAAGTAGGTGCCTGGTGATTCGCGGAATGCACGATACGTATTCCAATTAATAACGCTATCTCCATACAGGCTCAAACAACCTTCTTCCTTCTTTATCTTCTTAGCTCGTGTGGCCTTGGAAGAGTCTTGAGCTATTGGCTGTACTTGGCCGCTCGTAAATGACGGAAGAGTTCGTACCAACAAATCCGCACCTGCTGTAATGAGCTTGGGGCGTAGTGTAAGCGTTGTGTCATTTGAATCAATAGCAACTTCTTCTTGCGCGATTATGTCGCCTGCATCAAGTTCAAAGACCATTTGTTGGATAGTTACTCCGGTGACTCTTTCTCCGTTTAGAAGTGCAGACTCGACAGGGGATGCTCCACGATATTTAGGAAGGAGAGAATAGTGAATATTTAAAATTCCTTTGGGAAAGGCATTGATAAGCTCTTGTGGGATTATCTTGCCGTATGCGACGACGATCGCATAGTCGCAGCCGTAGGCTGCGAGCTCTTGTGTGAATGCCTGATCGAGTTTGGCAGGCGTTAGGACAGGAATACGGTGTTCTTCGGCCCAGGTATGGGTTTCTGAGGGTGTGAGGGTAAGCCCGCGCCCTTTGGGCGCGGGTGGCGACGTCACGACAACCTTAGGAGTAAACCCGTGCTCAACTAGATATGCGAGTGTCTCGCTCGCTACATAGGGAGTACCGAAATAGGCGAATGTACTCATGCAACTGGCGTTACCTCTGTGTCTTCTTCTGCCATATCTCCTTCCGATTCTATCGCAACCCTTTCCTCACGACCTTCTTTTCCGTTTCGGCGCACTTCATACATATCGATAGCGTGGTCGATAAACAACACGCCATCAAGATGATCTATCTCATGCTGAAAGACTTGGGCGAGCACGCCACCTCCACCGCGTTCAAAGGTACCACCATCAGTCGTGCGCGCACGTACGGTCGCACGCTGGTTTCGATACGTCTTTCCATATATACCGCGTACAGAAAGGCAGCCTTCGTCCATTTCTTCACGTCTGCGTGAAGCACGAACAAAGATAGGGTTTATGTACACGCCAACGTCTGCAGGAAGTGGTCCAGAAGGAGGTGCAGGGAAAAGACGATCGTAGCGCACGACAAAGATGCGCAATGACACGCCAATCTGTGGTGCAGCAATAGCAACACCATCAAGCTCAACTTCTAAAGCCTCAATCATGTCATCAACAACACGCTGTAGTTCTGGAGTATTAAATTGGCCTTCAGTGACCTCAGGGGCCATTGTTCGCAGTACGGGGTCGCCGTCTTGGACGATAGTCTTCATATCGGCACGATACCACATTAGGTATGAAAAACGACTCCCTGCGCAATTGCAGTAGGAGTCGTGGGTGCTTCGAAAAGCGAATTTGGTTTTAGGCGGCGGGAAGCCGGAGGATCTGGGGGAGCCGACAGCTTCCCGCGCGCCATACCGTGCACATAACATCACGGGTACCTGCATTTTTGTGCCGATTACTTAGTTTTGGGAGAAAACGTCGTCTTCAAGCGCAGATACAAATGTACTATATCACCACAATGACTCAGGGTCAATGGCAACCCGTATACTAGGCGGTAATTGCTGAAGATTGCTTGATAGATCAACATCTGGCCAAAAATCTTCTGGAAGGGTAAGCACCGTGGTGCGCCTCACCACACGACCCGTTACCGCTCGGTCAGGCAGCATGCTATAGCTTCTCTCACCTAATGCTTCTCTTATGGATGTCTGAAGACTTTCAATACTTTCTGGATTAGCTTCTGCATGTAAAACGATCAAGGTCCCATACGGTGGGTAGCTAAGCATTTTTCGTAGTCCTGCTTCTTCTTTAAAAAAGGTAGTATTCGCCGAGTCAGCAATTGCTTCAACAGCAGAGTCTTCATTTCTTCGCGTTACGATAATGAGCTTTTCACTTAAACCAGCAAAGAAGTATGCGAGCCGTACAAACCGTTCACGACTTCTCCAGAATGGCAGCGCAAGGAGACTGTCAGCTGACGCAATCATTGCAAGAGGTGTCTTGCCATACTTATGAGTACGCAACAGAAGCCAGGGAAGGAGTGATTCTGTTCCAACTAAAATAGTGCCAGGTACTTCTGAATTCTCGAGTACTTTGTTTGCCAAAGACTTTGTACGAAGGCTTTCGGTGGGCGCTTGTATGATGGCATTATTCGGGAACTCTATGGCGAGTTCTTCTGCAACGCGTTCCATACCAACACCAAGTGGCAATAGGTTCCAGCTTCCGCAGCGTGCGCATACAATCTTTGCGTCTATTACCGTTTTTCCATCGCTTGATCGCAGTAGTCGTTTTCCGCCAGCGATAGTAAAGGATAGCTGCATGCCTCGTTCGTCCACTACTGCCTGACCACAGTCACGACAAACAACCGCAGGAGCGTAGCCTGCACGAGAGGCTAGAACTACGACACGACCATCACGCGCGAGTTCTTCACGCATGGAAGAGAGCGCTTCCGCAGGAAGTGCTCTCCACGGTACTTCAGCCGCCATTATCTTTTCAGCATCTGTCTCATCAACTTTCTTGCGAGCATCATGCACAAGTGTTGGGGTGGTAAGAGGAGATGAAAGAGATGCTTGAGGGTCAGCTCGGTATTCAAGAGGAAGAGGGTAATCGCCATACGCTACAGGAACTTCGCGAGCAGCTGCTAATGCACGAAGCGAGCTGGCAACATGTAAATAGGGACGCCTCGGCAAGGTATACGTTCCTGCGCTTATGCGATCAATTATGATTGCAGATACGCTAGAGATTGGATTCCATGAAAATGATGGTGTTGCTATTACAAGTCCAGTTGCATCGAGTGCGAGCTCTAGCGCCTGTTTTCGTTTAAAACCACTTAGCGCTCCTGAAAGTACTAGTGGCTTATGGCTTGAAAACACTTGCTTCCAAAACTCAACTTCAGCGAGTGTCGGTACAACTAACAGCACGGCTCGTTTTGCGGCAACTGCAGGATCAATGATTGCTCGATATGATTCGATACGTTGTTCAATCAGTTGTTCAAAGCATAGCTCCTTAAATCCACCGGGTACTGCCGTCGTCTTTGGAAAGATAAGAGGCACGTCACTTTTTACTTGTTCACTAAATAAAGCAGAGAGCACAGCACCAAGCGAAGCTGCGTGATACTCAGATACTTCTCGCACCGCTTTCATAATTGATTCTGGAATTGCACCTGCAAGCGCAGGCTCGCTAGCACGCAGCATAAAGTTGGCACGTTTAAGCATGCTCTTTGCCTCCTGTACCGGCACACACGCCACCACAATGCCCTGTGTGGCTTTCTTACGCAGCATTATGTGGACAATGGAGCCTTGGGGCAACATGGCTCGGCTTCGATACGACAATACGCCACTAGGCGCTGTTCTTGAGAGGGGAATTACGTCGATGACGAACATACCCTCATTCTATCTTGAAATCAGAATTAGGGTTCCAACCCCACTCTGCCAGCAATAAATGAAAATCACCCAACAGAATCAGGTGATTTTGTTGGGTGTAAGCGTTCCTGTTTTTTGCGAGGGTAGAGATCTGGTCGTAGAAAGCGACCGCACTGCTTCCAGCCGATATCCTTTCCTACCATTGCACCGATGCAGAAGGCGAACCCGCAAACAAAGAATCCAATGCCACAAGCTCTCCAAATCTCGACAGATTGATTCATTGCACTACCTCCATTGTTTCTAGACAAAAACTACCACACACTGCAGAACGTTAACAGCGTCAATAAGAATTAAAACTTGTGTATATTGTGTGGAAAAGTGGCGAGGTTGTGTATTCCGCATTAGGGGCACCCCTGCTACCATACATATATGAATCGGCTCGTTTCACTCACCTCTGCTCAAAAAGAAACGCTCACAGTGATACAGAGTCACACTGAGGAATACGGACAATCTCCGACCGTCACTGAGCTTGCCAGTATACTTAAACTGAAGTCGCTAAGGAGTGTTGGTCAACGCATTGAGGCACTCGAAAAGAAAGGCCTCATTACGCGAAGCCGCTTTAAGCATCGCAGTATAAGTATCTTGAACGGCGTTAAGTCTCAAATGTCTTCTGATCTTATTCAAGTTCCGGTCATTGCTTCGGCCGGCTGCGATGCGATGGACGTCTTCGCTGAGCAAAGCTTTGGTGAATATATTGTTATTGATAGGAGTCTTATAGGAAGCAAGCAGGATGCAGCCAATATTGCTGCAGTTCGAGCAGTAGGTGATTCGATGCAAGACGCTGGAATATACAGCGGCGACTATGTAATTGTTGAAGTCACGGGCGAAGTAGAAAATGGGGATCGCGTTGTAGCAGTGCTTGGAAACATGGCAGTTATTAAACGATATTCTCGCGTGGACGAAGTTATATACCTTAATCCAGAGAATAAATATGGGACGTATCATCCTATTGTGGTGCGCGAAGAAGACTCGCGTATCTTTGGTAAGGTACTTTCAATTATTCCAGGTACGGAATGGGTAGACGATATCAAGATTGAATACTATACCGAAGTAAATCAGGCCAATCAGCATGGAAGTTTTAGAGACTAGCGAAATAGGCGTGTCTGCCGCTGCGCAAGAGGCAGCTGATGTGCTTTCTCGTGGTGGCATTGTACTTTTTCCAACGGATACACTCTATGGACTTGCTG
>JBDSUM010000032.1:0-5275 GCA_039927695.1 Minisyncoccota bacterium | reverse complement strand
ACCGTCCTGTGACTATGAAGACGCTGTATTTGCTCGACGAACCTACTGTTGGACTTCACTATGAAGACGTACGCAAGCTAATAGAGATTCTTCAGGAACTCGTCCGTCGCGGTAACACGGTTGTTGTTATTGAACACAATCTCGACCTCATTAAGTCGTGTGACTATCTCATAGACTTTGGTCCTGAAGGCGGTGTGGGTGGAGGGAAGGTTGTAGCAAAGGGAACTCCCGAGGAAGTTGCAGAGACTGAAGGCTCGCACACAGGCACGTACCTTGCGAAGATGTTTGCAAAGGCTAAGAAGCGTAAAAAGGCTAACGAGAAAAAATAAAATGAACCGTCTTGCGGTTCATTAGTGCGCTACATCTGGCGCTTGGCATAGTGTGCGACTCGTTTGTCGTGATACAAGGCTTTTCGCAGGTGGTGTGAAAAGTACATCGCCAACGTTCCGATAACTGTTCCAAGCACTATCGATTCCAAGGAATCAATCTGGCTTTGAATTAGGTATGCGGCGATAGTGAGAGCAATGAAAACAATCAGCAGAAAGAAGGCGACGCAAGCCCGATGAAAATGTATATCGACCCGATTGGCATGCATGCGTGCCCAATCGTGAGTCTTTGCAAATGCATAGACAGTTGGGTCAGTGGACCAGCGCGTGCGTGCTTGCGTTATCGTCTTAGCCATGGAATCTCTCCTTATAGCCTCCTGCCCCTATGAATTCGCAGGTCTGCACCAGTTATACAGAGAGGATGGAAAGCCGTCAATTAAAACCGGGTATAACTATGTACCTGTGAAATAGGGGATAAGGAATGTAGTCAGTATCATGACTGGTATCATGATACTTTGGAAGCACACTATTAGGGGAGACGTCCGATGGTATTCAGTATTCGAGTCGGCTGCCGCAAGGTTGCCGGCACTCTCAGAATACAAATCATTCGCTGGAAGTATGCAATTAGCAAACACGCGACTGACAAGCAAATTTTCTACTGTTCGCGTATAAACTATCACGGTGCTCGCGACGTAGAAGAGAAAGTCGAGATGGAATGCGCGCAATTCATTGCGACGGGCAAACTTCCGGAACACATGATTCGATGCAGCGCTCGCGACGTCAATTACCCGAAACGATGGATGCAAGCACCTCCACCAACACTGAGCTAAACGGTTCGTGCCGAAATGCACGAACCGAATACTTTTTGCGAGAAGTTCCATAACCTCGTACCATGTACGTATGGAACGCGCAGACCTTAAGAAACTCGACCTGCCTGATTGCCCTGGTGTGTATTTGTTTACCAAGGGCAAGGGAAAGTCGAAGAAGATTTTGTATGTAGGGAAGGCGACATCGCTTCGTGATCGCGTGCGGTCGTATTTTGATGCTGAACTAATTTCTACGCGGGGACCACGACTCGTAGACATGGTCACACAAGCTGACGGTCTCATGCACGAGCCTACACCGACCGTGCTCGAGGCCTTGGTGCGAGAAGCTGCGCTCATTCGTGAGCACAACCCGCCTGCGAATTCGATGGGTAAGGACGATAAGACGTTCTTGTACGCACTCATAACTGACGAAGATATTCCACGTGTCATTGCCGTCCGCGGGAAGGATATAGATTTCAATAACAAACAGACGTACGAAGCTCCGCCTGTACTGTTCAAAGCCGCATACGGACCGTTTCCATCAGGCTATCAACTACGTGAAGCTTTGCGTCTTATTCGTAAGATCTTTCCGTTCTATGACACTGCAAAGCCGATCATTGTTGATCCAAAGCGTGTTGGTCGGGTGGTGAGCACTGGCAACAAGCATCTTCAGGCCAACGTGGAATTCAATAGACAAATAGGGCAATATCCTCGCAATATGGATCGCAAAGAATACATGCGATCCATTCAGCACGTAAGTCTGTTTCTCTCAGGAAGGGTAAAGACATTGCGCACGACGCTTACTAAAGAAATGAAGCAGGCTGCAAAGGAGGAACGCTTTGAAGACGCCGCTATACTCCGCGGAAAGCTCTTTGCGCTCGATCATGTGCAGGATGTTTCGCTTATTCGTGATGACCGCACCGACCTCCCTGCTGGTCCGCGCATTGAAGCGTATGACACTGCGCATATTGGTGGCACCAATGCTATTGGCGTTATGGTTGCAATAGAAAACAGCGAACCTCTTAAGAAAGACTATCGAACCTTTAAGATTCAAGGACGTGGAGGGAAGTCGACTAATGACGACATCGCGTCACTACGTGAAATACTTTCGCGCAGGCTCGGTCACAACGAATGGCCACTACCGAAGGCATTTGTTATTGATGGTGGAAAGACTCACAAGAAAGCTGCCGAAGAACTACTTAAAGAAGTGGGGATTGGCATTCCTGTTGTAGCCGTCGTAAAGGACGAGCGCCACCGACCTCGCGAAGTGCTGGGTGGATTACGGGCTGGTATAACTGATGCTGACGCGGTGCTTGCTAATTCCGAGGCACACAGGTTCTCACTCGCGAGGCATAGAGCTGCGAGAACGCGTGCCATGAGGAAGATATAATTACTTATATGCAAATTGAACATAGTCAAGACCCACATTCGTTCTACGAACCGAGCCAACCCAAAACAACGAAGCTGTCGTGGGATATTACACGCTTGGATATCGAAGCAAAGGAATTGCATGGCACAGCGACATGGGAATTTGATACATCTGGCGAAACCTATTTCGATACTCGAGCACTAACTATTCTTGATATTAAAGACTCGTCTGGAAACACTATTCCTTTTGAAGTTGGCACTCCTGAGAAAGTTCGCGGGCAGCGTCTCTCATTTGTTGTTCCGAGTGACAGAGTAGTTATTATTTCGTACCACACCGACCCCGCGGCGAGCGGGCTGCAGTGGATGGACGCTGCACTTGCGGGCGGTCAGCCACTTATTTACACACAAGGAGAAGCAATTAATGCGCGCTCATATATTCCGTGCCAAGACACACCGAGCATAAAGTTTACGACTACATACTCCGTGCGTGTCCCACAGACTGTCCGTGGACTTATGGCAGCTGCAGAACATGTGGGACGTAGTGAAGCAGATAATGACGGGTTCTGTGTCGAGACATGGAATATGCCGTACCCTATTCCCGCATACTTAATTGCATTTGCGGTCGGGAATCTTGAAAGTCGAGATCTCTCAGATCGAAGTCGTGTATGGGCACTTCCAAACATGGTCGATGCTTGCGCTGCAGAGTTCAAAGACATCGAAAAGCTTATGCTCATTGGCGAAGGACTCTTTGGTCCATATCCATTTGGTAGGCAAGATTTTCTTGTATTGCCGCCTGCATTCCCCTATGGGGGTATGGAGAATCCTTGTCTCTCATTCCTCACGCCAGCACTTATCGCTGGTGACGGTTCGGGAATTGGTACGCTCATTCACGAGATGGCACATGCGTGGACAGGCAACCTTATTACGAACGCAGATTGGGATGCGTTCTGGCTTAACGAAGGCTGGACCGTATGGGCAGAGCAGCGAATTATGGAAGTGTATCGAGGTCGCGATGAAGCACTTCTACACTACAAACTACTCGAGAGGGAATTTGAGATTGACTGCGCTGCATATCAAAAGAGTAACGAGTTAGATTTTACTAAACTCTCCCCAGCTGCAGATAACGTTGATCCAGACGATATCTTCTCCCGCGTCCCATACTTCAAGGGTTCTATGTTGCTCATGTGCATTGAAGAGCAAGTGGGACGTGAACGCTTCGCTACATTTGTCGCTTCCTATATCAACACGTTCAAATTCCAATCCATCTACACAGAAACCTTTCTTAACTTTGTTATTCAAGAGCTTGGTCAAGATGTCTTCGATACGGTACGTGTGCGTGAATGGGTGTATGAGTCGGGCTTGCCTACCAACGCTCCGAAGATTGATTCACAACGTATTACCGAAGTACAGAACGCAGCGAACACCTCACAGATACCAACGCATAACCACGGGTGGGGCACTATCGAGCTTCAGCTTTGGCTTGAGTTATTGCCTCGAGAAACTCTCACGGCAGATTTTATGGCACGAACTGATGCCGCGTTCGATCTACGATATGAACCAAATATAGAAGTGCGCTGGTCGTTCCTAGTTGCGGCAGTTGAAGCAGGGTACGACGAAGTTCTTCCTGATGTTTTAGCTTTCTTGTGTTCTCAAGGGCGCATGAAGTACTTGAAACCGTTGTATCGCGCATTGGCGGAAACACCGAAAGGAAAAGAATTCGCTTTGGAAGTATTCGCACAAGCTAAGGACGGCTACCATCCTGTTGCCATCAGTATGATTGAGAATGTTTTGAAGTAATAACCCTACTGAAGCATTCTCGCCTGCTATACTCTTCACATATGCGAGGCACTGTTGTTGCAATTGTGCGCGGAGGACCATCAAGCGAACACGAAGTATCGCTCCAGTCTGGTCATGCAATGCTCTCGAACCTTTCACGCGATAAATATACAGTTCGCGATATTTATATAGACCGTAGCGGCGTGTGGCACGAACGCGGGCTTCCTACGACGCCGGCACGTGTGCTGCCGGGGGTCGACGTCGTACTAAATGCTCTTCATGGTGAATATGGAGAAGATGGGGAAATACAAAAGGTATTTGAGAAGTACGGTGTGCCGTATTCTGGTTCAGACTCATTCGCTTCATTTGTATCAATGCACAAGGTAATGGCGAAGGAGAAGGCCAAGGCTCATGGACTCAAAACACCTAAGTATCGTTTTATAGAGCGCATTGAAGATGCTGATGAGATAGTGCGGGAGATAATTCGCACCTTCCCACAGCCAGTAATCGTAAAGCCAGCGCGTGGGGGTTCATCTGTCGGTACTACGCTAGAAGCGGGGTATCAACCAGTGCATCAGGCCGTCACAGGCTTGCTTGCACAAGGAGTAGGTGGAGTACTCGTTGAGGAACTAATACGAGGCACAGAAGCCACTGCAGGTGTCGTTGAGGGGCTACGAGATGAAGTCTTGTATGCGCTTCCTCCTATCGAAATACTTCCACCTGAGGATGCGAAATTCTTTTCGTATGATGTTAAGTATTCAGGTGCAACGAAAGAGGTGTGCCCTGGCCGCTTTCCAAAGAATGTAATGGAAGAGCTTGTAGCGCATGCCCGCACCATGCATGATGCGCTCGGCCTTCGTCATTATTCTCGTTCCGACTTCATTGTCTCGCCTCGTGGTATTTACTACCTCGAAACCAACACGCTCCCAGGCATGACTCAGGAGTCCCTGTTTCCTAAATCACTTAAGGCTGTGGGTGTCGAATATCCTGACTTCCTCA
>JBDSUM010000031.1:0-9889 GCA_039927695.1 Minisyncoccota bacterium | reverse complement strand
GTAAGCAACGGAACACAGAACATTCACTGTAAGGCTACAGTTACTGTTGTGCCTCCAACGACTGGTGGATACAAATGTATTTCACTTACGGCAGATCGCACAACGATCACAGCTGCTGACAATGCTGTTCAGCTTACGTGGAGTGTAAATGCTCCTTCAGTAACTATCGATAACAGTGTAGGAACATTCACCACTGCAACCGGTACCGTTACGGTTCATCCAACAGCAAACACAACCTATGGTGCAACCGTCCCCGGTGAATCTATCCAGGCATATTGTCAGGCTCCCGTGACTATTACTACTACGGGAGGTGGCTGTACTGAAAATTGTGGAGGCGGCGGAGGTGGATGTACTTACAACTGTGGCGGCGGTGGGGGAGGAGGTGGAGGTGGCGGGGGAGGAGGCGGTAGCCCAAGTCCTCACGTCTTCTTTACTACCCGACAAGCACCACCGCTCTCGAGTGTGTACCTGTCCGAAATACCGTACACCGGTCTGGACCTCGGTCCTATAGGAACTATGGTGTACTGGCTCATGCTCGTAGTCTGGAGTCTTGCCGCAGCGTACCTTGTTCTCTTCGGAGGACTTCCAGCCATGCGTCGCAAGCTCTCAGGATTCGGTTCATCTGTTCGCGATCAGCTTCAGGCTGATACGTACAGCGCTCCAACATATACACCTGCACACACAGAACCAGTATATGCAGCAACGTCGAGCCACGAAGCAATTCACAACGCAGCAGTAGCACACGCAATGCCACAGGTAAGTAAGCCAGCAGTTTCGCACGCAGTGCAGCACGCAACGATTGCACCTTCACGCGCAGAAATGTCAGGACAGGGCTTCAAGGCCTTCGCACAGGGAAGTGCACTTACTATCGATGAC
Source organism: Minisyncoccota bacterium (assembly GCA_039927695.1). Lineage (GTDB taxonomy): Bacteria > Patescibacteriota > Minisyncoccia > Phycocordibacterales > Phycocordibacteraceae > C7867-001. The sequence continues at coordinate 9,013 of JBDSUM010000031.1, read as the reverse complement.
ATCGTTAAGGGACTCTCTCGTGAGTCAGGTATGCAGTTCTCAACTGAGACATCTGCTCCTACACACGTTGAGGAAGTTCATCAGGTAGTTGAAGCTCCCGTGGTACACGAGGAAGTTGTTTACGCAGCACCTATTATTCCACCAGCACCACGTGCACAGGCTCCGCAGCGCCAGGAAGCTCCTGTAGCGGCACCGGTTCACGCTGAGGTACCAGGATTCATCAGCGCGATCCTTAATGGAGAACGCGATACTGTCTTCGGTATTATTCGCAGCATGAATCAGGCTGGTCACGACGTTGAAGAATTCATGGCACAGGCTATCTGCGCACTTGATGACGCATACCGTGCACGTATCGATGGAACACCTGTTCACGCTGATGTGAAGTCGGTTACTGACGGTCTTGCTACTCCGTTCCTCGAGCGTCTCGTGACATCACTCACGACCGCCGTAGATGGTAGTTACTCAATGGGTGTTACAGGTATCAAGCTTGCACTCACTCGTGCACTTGCAGTAGCTCAGGGTTAATTAGAATAAGAAAAGTAAACAGAAAACCCGCGACCAAGGTCGCGGGTTTTCTGTTTGTCTGATTACGCTCGAGTAGCTATTTCTGACTTGATCTTGCTTACGAAATTCTCCACGGGTACCGGTTCAAGCTTGCCTTCATCACGACTCTCGACAGTGACCGTGTTATCTTCCATTTCCTTATCACCAACAATAATCACGTATGGAATCTTTTCTTGCTTTGCAGCGCGAATACGCTTGCCGAGTGAGTCACGTGATTCTATATCAACTCGTACTCCTGCCTCCCGAAGCTGTGCAGATATGCTTTCAGCGTATGCATCCTGCTTTTCAGAAACAGGAAGGATGCGTGTCTGTACCGGGGCGAGCCAGGTAGGGAAGGCACCTGCAGTGTGTTCAATATAGACACCCATAAAGCGGTCAATTGTTCCAAGAAGCGCCTTGTGAATCATCACCGGAGTCTTCTTGCTTCCATCCGTATCGGTATACTCAAGAGAGAATCGCTCAGGCTGAACGAAGTCTAACTGTTGAGTCGCACATTGCCATTCGCGGCCGATAGCATCAACGACCATAATATCGATCTTTGGGCCATAGAATGCTGCTTCGCCAGGTGCTATGAAATAATCAAGCTCAAGGCTCTTCGCCACATCTTCTAATGTTGCTTCTGCTTGTTTCCAAACCGCAGGATCACCTAGGTATTTCTCAGGGTTAGCAGGATCAGAGAACGAAAGCCTGGCCTTGAAGTTCATACCGAGCGTTCCATACATCGATTTGATCATCGACATAATTGCTTTGAACTCTGCTTCAATCTGATCTGGTCGGCAGAATACATGACCATCGTCTTGGGTAAGTGAGCGTACACGCGTAAGGCCTGACAATTCTCCCGTCTTTTCGTCGCGGTAACAGGTTGTCGTATCCATATATCGAACAGGGAGGTCGCGATAGCTGCGAGGCTTGCTCGCATAGATTTGTGTATGGTGCGGACAGTTCATCGGCTTAAGCGCAAACTGGTCAGAAGATTCCTGACTTTGTACCAAGAACAGTTCGTCACCAAACTTATCCCAATGACCTGACGTCTTATAGAGATCAATCTTCGTAATATGAGGTATCCATACTTTATCAAAGCCTCGAGCACGCTGAAGTTCTTCTGAAAACTTAGCCAGTTCTTCTCGCACTACGGTTCCTTTCGGAGTGTAAAGTGGAAGCCCAGAACCTACCAAAGGAGAGAATGTAAAGAGATCGAGTTCCACACCAAGCTTTCGATGATCACGCTTCTTTGCTTCTTCCATTTGCGTACGATACGCATCGAGCTCGTCCTTTGTTTCGAAGGCAAGGCCGTAGATACGGGTGAGCATTGGCTTGGTTTCGTCACCACGCCAGTATGCGCCAGCGATGCGTTCAAGTGAGAATGAATCTGCGGCAAGTTCATGCGCAGGGTGTTCACAATGACCTCCGCGACAAAGGTCGGTGAATCCACCAGACGTGTAGAGCGTAATAGGTTCGCCTGCAGCAACGATTCCGTCGATCAGTTCGAGCTTGTACGGGTTTCCTGCAAAACGCTCACGAGCGTCTGCTTCTGAAACCTGTGTGCCGTGCATGTCAGTCCATGAGGGTAGGAGGTCGCGCATTGCGCCGGTGAGTTCCTCAAGTTCCGCTTCGCCTGGAGCGCCACTAGCTCCATCTGTTCTCCCATCTGTACCTTTGAAATCAAAGTCGTAATAAAATCCGTTGTCGACAGCCGGACCAATGGTTGGTTTAGCATTCGGATAGCGTTCGAGGACTGCTGCAGCAAGCAAATGGGCGAGGGTGTGACGTTTTTCTTCGAGTGTAGCCATAGGTTATGAGAATAGCATAAAAAAAGCAGGTGACTCCTATGGAGTCACCTGTGTGTTGCTGGCCTGAGCCAGAATTCTTAATCGCTCCCGCGATTTCCCGACCGATGAGGCTGAGCCAACACCCTGGGTGCTGGTGTGTCAGCCGGTTTCGGCGGCAACTTGAAGGTTGCCGTTGAGAGCCTCCGCTCGCTCTGAGCAATTGCGCCCCGTACCATTGTTGACGTGCGTCCCAGTAAACTCATTTTCTTCCCTCCTCGCTCAACTAACTCTTTCGGTATATCACAAAGCCTTAAGGTTCTCAACGGACAACGTTGCTTCTCCATTGCGTATTGACACTGCTCCCTTAATTAAAAGACACGTTCCGGGCACAATACTTGCCGCATGGTCCTTGTAGAGCTTTGGGAAAATAGCAGCTTCGATGGAACTCGTTTTGTCTTCAAATGTTACAAACGCCATGCGTTCGCCACCCTTAGTGAGATGCATCTTTGCCTGAGTTAAAAGCACTGGGAGAATGATTGCCTTGCCCGGTTCAGGATTTGTTTTGATCTCTTCAATATTGGTGCCAGCTTTTGTACGTTTATCTTCGTGCGCATCGAGTGGATGACCAGAAACATAAATACCGAGCAACTCTTTTTCCCACGCAAGTTTTTGACTCACCGGAGCAATCTCATTACTTTCAGGCAGTATGAGTGTGGGTGTCATAGCCATGGCACCAAAGAGCGAATCTTGTGGAGCTTCGGCTGTAGCGTCGCGGTGGAAGGCGAGAAGAGCTTCTATGTGAGCCATTAAATACCCACGGTCACCAAAGCGATCGAGTGCACCCCCTTTAATAAGTGATTCTAGTGATTTTCGATTGAGCGCCTTTGCCGCAACGCGCGCAAGCAAGTCTTGAAGTGATGCATACGTGCCGTGCGCCTGGCGTTCAGAAAGAATTGCCTGCGAGATACCCTCACCAAAGTTCTTGATGGAAGAAAGACCGAAGCGAATAGCGCGCTTGCCACGGAGGTCGGAGCGTCCTGTCTGCGGGACGCTGTTTTCAGCATCCACTTCCACCACCGTGAAGTCAGTACCGCTTTCGTTTACATCGGGAGGTAGAATTGGAATTCCCAGACGCTCGCACTCGGCCACAAATATTGAAATTGATTCTGTATCACCTGAGTCGGCAGTGAGTACCGCTGCCATATATTCGGCAGGGTAGTTGGCCTTCATGTATGACGTTTGATACGCAACTTTTCCGTAGCAAGCGGCATGGGCTTTGTTGAAACCATATGCCGCAAACGGTTCGATGAGCTTCCAGAGCTGCTCACCTTTTGCTGGTGTTAGTTTTCCAAATTCCTTAAAACCTTTCAAAAGTTTTTCCTTCTGCGCTTCCATCTCTGCAGGAATTTTCTTACCCATAGCCTTACGGAGCGTATCGGCTTCGAGCCATGAATAACCACCAAGGGTGATAGCAGTTAGGAGCACGTCGTCCTGGTACACGAGGAGCCCGTACGACGCATCGAGATAATCCTTCATACGTTCATCGAGGAACCGAATCAACGACGGATTATGCTTACGCTCAATATACGTTGGAATAGTTTCCATCGGACCAGGGCGGTACAACGCCACCATAGCGTTGATGTCGTGAATGGTCGTTGGCTTGAGCTCTTTCAAGTAACGCGTCATACCTGAACCATTCAACTGGAATGTCCCTTCTGTGTCGCCACGAGCGAGCATCTCAAATGTTTTGAGGTCGTCGATGGGAACGTTCTCAATGTCGATTTCAATTCCGCGCGTTACTCTTACACGCGCAACAGCATCTGAAAGTATGGAAAGATTTTTAATACCAAGGAAGTCAAACTTAAGAAGACCTGCATCTTCGATGGCGTGCATGTCGTACTGCGTTATAAGCTTGCCGGTTTTGGGATCGACCTGAAGCGCCGTCCACTCGGTGAGTGGGGTGGGAGAGATAACGATACCGGCTGCGTGCACACCAGTCTGACGCGCGCAGCCTTCGATGCGCTTTGCGAGATCGAGTACTTCTTTTGTGTCATCGTCTTCGTCGTAGAGTTGCTTAAGTTCTGGTTCGATCTTAAGCGCGCGTTCAATGGTCATAGGGAAGCCCTGTGCTCCAAGGGGGATGAGCTTCGCGATACGATCACCCGTGCTGTATGCATGGCCGAGCGCGCGCGCTACGTCGCGCACCGCAGCGCGCGCCATCATGGTGCCAAAGGTACCAATCTGTGCGACGTTGTTTGCACCATATTTCTCCTTTGCATACGCAATCATTTCGTCACGACGGTTATCGGCAAAGTCCATGTCGATATCTGGAGCCTTTGGACGCTCTGGGTTAAGGAATCGTTCGAAAGGAAGCTTGTACTCGATTGGGTCGACGTTGGTGATACCTACGAGATAGGACACGAGGGAGCCTGCAGCAGAACCGCGAGTAGTGGTGAGGATACCAATATCTTTAGCATGAGTGAGCAAGTCAGACACCGTAAGGAAGTACGGTGCGAATCCTTTACCAATGATGACACCAAGCTCGTATTCAATACGTTCAACGACTACGTCGTTCTTTTCCATCTTGCGAGTGATGAGTCCTTCGTAGGTGCGGTCACGTAACAATTGCTCGTGCGTCGTGCCTTCAGGAATAGGGAACTTAGGGAAGACCCATGAACCAAGTTCAAACGTCACGTTACAACGATCGGCAATTTCACCTGAGACATCAACAGCTTCAGGAATATCTTTAAACCATTCCCGCATCTTTTTTTCAGTAACAAATGAAAAGTCTTCCTGCTCATTCTGACCACTCGAGCCGTATTTAATACGGCGCATTACTTCGACCGCTTCGCGGTCGTCCGGCTTCAAGTAGTACACGTCGTGTTGTGCAACTACCGGCACTCCAGCTTTTTTTGCCAGCTCAATGATTTGCTTCATGCGTGCCTCGTGACCGGTGACATTCGGATGATGGGAAATTTCAAGGAACAAATTTCCTTCACCCATAATGCTTTGGTACTCAGCGAGTGCAGCCGCAGCCCCGTTCGGGTCACCAGCAAGTAAAAGACGCGCAACGTCTCCGGCAAAAGACGGCATGATAGCGATGAGTCCTTCATGATGTTCACGGAGCAAGTCACGATCGATACGTGGTTTATCGAAAAAACCTTCAATGTGTGATGCACTCACAAGCTTCAGCAAGTTCTGGTACCCGGTATTGTTTTCAGCTAGCAATACGAGACGGGTTCGCTTAGCATCCTGCACAGGGTCTTTATCAAAACGTGTTCGTGGCGCAACGTACGTATCGACACCTATTATCGCCTTGATACCTTTTTTCTCTGCTGCTTTGTAGAACTCAATAGCGCCATGAATGTTGCCGGCATCGGTAAGTGCGATAGCGTCCATGCCAGCATCAGCTGCTGCCTTAACGAGCGCTGGAACCTTTGGAATAGCCTCAAGGAAGCTGTAGTGGCTGTGCACGTGGAGATGAATATAGCGTCCCATATCACTATTATACCTGTCAGAAGCCAAGTGCTAAAATTTAGAGAATATGAGCTTTACTATCGGAATCGATGAGGCAGGACGGGGCCCGCTTGCGGGTCCCGTTGCCATCGGACTTGTGCGTGCAGCCGAGAACTATGATTTCCTAACGACATTTCCGGGGCTCAACGATTCTAAAAAAATGACCGAAAAGAATAGGGAACGTATTTTTACCTTACTTGAAGAGCGGGTGAGTGTGGGTGATATTTCATACCTTGTTGCGATGCCCACAGCACAACAGATCGACAAATATGGTATCGCGGTAGTAATTCGCACGGCGATAGAAAAAGGACTTTCAAATTTGGTGACAGAAAATGAGCCACACAAAGTGTGGCTCGATGGCTCTCTCAAAGCTCCCGCACAATACGACCAAGAGACGGTCATAGGTGGCGACGCGCTCATTCCTGCCATCATGCTTGCGTCAGTCGCTGCGAAAGTAACGCGTGACCGCTATATGGTAGAAATCGCACAGCAACATCCAGAATATGATTTCCATCGCCATAAAGGGTATGGAACAAAGGCTCACTATGCAGCAATCAACGAACACGGACTCTGTCCTATCCACCGTGCAACATTTATTCACCTTGACCGTCCTCTAATACAGGAGTAAACCTGATAGGTACGGATACGTACTTGGGAGAGAATGTTGTGTTACCGAGCTTAGCAAATCCAACACAGATAAACCGCATACCGTCCAACCTTCCTGCGTCATGCCAACGATGTGGGAACCCGAGCAGATGTTCGGAAGGGTCAAGATTTATATTCTGCCCCGCAAGCGCATCAGCAGAAGGAAGTTCTGAATGGATTCCCCGAAAAGAAGCTGAAGAATGCCCTGGCTCCAAAATCCGTGGCCTGTTCCTATCGTTACCGCCTGATCCATGATCGGCGGTTTTTTATATGCAGATGGCCGGCGGGAAGAGGTGAGTCTTCACGCCGGCCGGGTGCTAAGGGACTAATCCCAAAGCGTTTGTTGCTAGCATTGACCGGCTGGCACGGTTTGTAAGCGACCGCTTACGTAGAATCGAAAGGTTTGAAAATGAACGAATTCGGCGGTGGTTTCCATAGCCAGATAGGCATGGTTTATTCCTTAACGATGTTGCTGTTAATTGCCGAACCTGCCTTAACGCGGATGTATGTCTCCAGGCAGTATTAGCAGTATATACCCATTTAGTATGTAGGTGTCCAGTATATACAGTGCATTTCGACGAATTCGTTAAAGTCTTCCGTTTCTAGAAAGGCTGTGATAAGCTAGTCCCTATGTCAGTACGAATGCGCCACACCAGTTCCCATACTAAAAACCGCCGTAGCCACCATGCGCTTACGGCAGCCTCTATCGTTACCGATAAGGAAAGCGGCGCACTTCGCCTCCCACACCGCCTCGACGAGACCACGGGCATGTACCGTGGCAAGCAGATCATCCCTAAGAAGGTTATGACCGCTAAGGCAGACAAGGAAAAGACCAAGGCTCAGCATAAGAAGGAACACATCCACGAGCACGCTGAAGGTTACAAGGAACCTGTCATCCATAGCGATAAGGAGATGCCAACACCTAACGAAAAGAAGACTGGTCTCATGGGTCGCATGACTCTCGGAAAGGCTAAGAGCCGTTCTGGTTTTGGTGGGGGAGCATAGTCTCTTTACAAGCACTCTTAAAGAAACCGCAACAACTTGTTGCGGTTTCTTTTTATCTATTTATGTAAAGAAAAACCGCTGGGCGTGCCATACGGTTCTAGATGAAAGATCTTGATTTTATAACGGGCCGTAATACGGCCGACCATGCCGACGCATGAATGCTGTTTTATCAACCTCTTCGAGGAGTGGTTCGATGACTATCACCGCCGAGTTTTTGCGTAAATCACTCAGGAGAGAAGCGTTGCGCGCGTTTAGTGCCGCGAGAACTTCGTCGGGGTCATATCCCTCGTCGATTATAATCTGGTTGAGGCGGGTATTGATTTCCTCTCCAGTACCCCGCATCTTTGATTCTGCCTCGAACAACATGTGTCTCAGCGCATCGAACTCAGGACCCGTAGTCTCTTTAGGCATACTGCCACTCCCTCTTAGATTGAACTTTATGAAGGTACCATTTAACGAATCTAAATCATAATCCGACGGAACATTCATTTGAACTACAAAAGGTTATGCACTTTTCCTCTGGTTGCACCCTTTACACTTTTACTGCTACTCTACGAATACACCGCTCTTTTATATATGGCCAATCGCCACCTCGCCCGTTCCGTCGTCCTACAGACACTCTTTGAGTGGGATACTTCTGCTGCTGAAGAATCAGCCGTTCCAGCAATGCTCGAACGCAACATCGCAGAATTCGGAGGAGAGGATACCGACAAGGTATTTATGGAAGCTCTCATTTTAGGCGTGCTCGCAAAGCGCGAAGACCTCGACCTCGTTATAACAAAAGCTGCGCCGGACTGGCCGCTTGATAGAATTGCACCGGTTGATCGCAATATACTGCGTATCGGCCTTTTTGAATTGTTGTTTGCTGATCGCGCACAAGTTCCTGCAAAAGTAGCTATTAACGAAGCAATTGAGCTCGCGAAGATATTTGGTGGTGACTCTTCAGGACGTTTTATAAACGGTGTACTCGGTGCTGTGTACAAAGAGCTTGGAGAACCAGGCAAAGATGAAACCGGCAAGAAAGACAAGAAACTTCGTCGTGAAGATTTGCCGCTTCAGCAGCTTGGTGGCGCGGTAGTGTACGCAAAGCATGAAGGTCAGTACTATCTTGCACTCGTGCACGATGTCTTTGGTCACTGGACTCTTTCTAAGGGAAAGATTGGGGACGCACCTGAAATCGCAAATGAAACCGTTGAAGAAGGAACGATGCGTGAACTCAAGGAAGAGATCGGTCTCACAATTACCATCGAAGAAAAGATTGGCGAGAACGAATATATCGCTTCGCACCCTGAAATCGGCAAGCTTCGAAAGCACGTTACCTACTTCCTCGCTCAATCAGATTTTGAACCACTTCACCTACAGGAAGGAAAGGGTGGTCTCGACGATGCTAAGTGGTTCCGCCTCATGGACATCCTCGATCTTAATTTCTACGACGACATGCTTCCGATTGTGACGGTGGCGGTTCAGCGATTGCTTGATAAGGCACGCGAGAGTGCGACCAGTGCAAGTGCTAC
>JBDSUM010000030.1:0-14302 GCA_039927695.1 Minisyncoccota bacterium | reverse complement strand
CCTACACTTTCTCAACACCAGGCACCTACTACTACCGTCTCTGCGCTGATCTCAATTCTTCTTGGGTCGGAAGTGTTACGGAAAGCAATGAAGGCAACAACTGCGGAGCGTGGTCATCGATTACTGTCGCTGCTGTCGTGCCACCAACTCCCACCTGCAGTCTCAGCGCAAACCCTCCAGGTGTTCCTTCAACGCTCACCTGGTCTTCAACCAATGCCACAACCTGTACCGGCGGAGGATTCTCAACCGGCGGGGCAACAGCAGGTACTGCGCCCGTGGGCACGGCTGGAAGCTATACTCTCTCATGTTCAGGAGCCGGTGGTTCGTGTCCCGTGCAAAGTGTTACGGTCGGAGCTGCGGCGTGTTCGAACCCGACACCTACAATCTCTGCAACCCCTGCCCGCATCCATGCTGGTGATCCGGTAACGATCTCATATTCTGCAACGGGAGTTAACTCCTGCACCATTGTGGGTCCTGGAGTCTCCAAGAGCGCTACCGTTGCGAGCTGTTCGGTCTCGCCAAGTACCGCATTGGTTCCGGCAGGCACAATTCAGACCCAAGCGACTTACACCATCACGTGCGATGGCGTCAGTAAGCAGACTATCGTGAACGTGATTCCGCAGTTCCAGGAGTTTTAGTTGGCAGCTGTTGCAGAAAACGACTAAACTTGTCCCCAAGTACGGGTATGGCAACCCAGTGCGGAGAGTACAATAGGTGGTAATGGATACCCCAACTACCGTGCCTCAGCTATTTCAAACAGATAAGCACAGGACTCTCAAGGGCGTTGCTCTCGCTATCATCGTTATAGCAGCTCTTGTAACGATTGTAGAATTTGGAATTCCACTCCTCCATAACAAGGCGAACTCAACAGCCTTTGCCGTCTCGATCGGCCCTGTCCCTGTAAGCGTCCTCTATACTATTGATGCAAAGACGAATACATTTCTTCCACTTACCGTACGGACTGATGATGGCAAAGAACTCTACGCAGTTGATGTGCAAAAAGGTTTGAATGGCTCGTGGTATTACATTCTTACGGAGTCTCTCACGTCGTCCCTCGGGAATCTTTATGTAAAGAAGGCAGACGGAAGCGTTACAAAACTTACGGATTCTGCCACCATAAAATATAACCTTTCTTTTGATCCGAACTCAGGGAAACTAGCATATCAATCGAAGAAAAGTACTAGGATTAGTGCTAATTTTGCGGAAAATCAGAAGTGGGATCTTACCGTATATGACGCCTCTCTTAATTCTGAGACTATTGTTGGAGAGGGGCTGAACCCGCATCTCTCAGCGGACGGAGTCAGCGTAATCTTTCAGCACGGCAATATTCTTGAGGCTATCGCACTTGGCTCACGTGCGACTTCAACGGTCATGAAGCTTGCCACAGGCGATCTTTATGCGGTCAGCAATGATGCCACACTGTTGTCTGTATATAATTCACGCACACACCAGATTGATACTTTCGCGCTTACTCACGGAGTATCACCAAGCTATGTTTCTTCTGACGATGTTTCGCTTACTCCAGCGCTAATAGGGTATGTCGGGTAGGCAGTGGTTACCGCGGTTACGGTCAAGAGGGATGATGAAGTATATTTTGGTTTTTCATACCCTGACCATGTAGACATGGCTCCGATACTCGTGAAAGCCGTGGCAGGAGGTCAACCACAACGTATATATACCTATGAATAAGAACATCTTTGCACTTACGCTTTTCTTCGCATGCGCGCTATTAATTCCGAGCATGACTCATGCAGCTTTTAGCTTGACCCCAGTCTCACAAAATGGCGATGGGAAAGGGTATTCAACGACCAACCCTCCCGTTTATGTTGAACAGATGTTTAACATATATGGAGGATATGCTCCAGATTATAGAAGCACCCAGCTGCAAGCTTGTAACACAGCCTTGCAACGTTCTGGGCTTTCAGACACGGTCGATACCTATTGTGTATACGATGGCAAAGAAATGTTCATACCGAATTCGTGGGGATGTTTTGATAGTTCGGCAGCTGCAAATTGTAATATTCCTGCATATGGCCCTAATCCTACCGGTCCAGCAGATTCTCCAGTTGGATCGTGGTCAGTATCACAAACAGATATAGTTAAAGGTTATTATCCCAATATAACTATTTCCATATATCAAAGTCCTCTACAACAACAATCGCTTGCTGCAATGCAGACCGCATTAGGTTTTGCAATGAATAATATGTTCTGTGATTTTGGTTCCTGTCCAAATGGTAGGATGCCTGATCCTGGATACCGAGATGTTTGCCCTAACGCGCATGACGATGAACCTGGTAGGTTTATTCTTTTCACGGGACCTGCTTTTGCGTGTAATATCTACCATCACGATGGTGTTATAGCCGCTAAGCCTGTTGCTTCACTTACTGCAAGTCCATCTACTATAGTTTCAGGTAATTCATCTCTTCTGACATATTCATGCAGCAATGGAGCAACATCAGCATCTATTGATAACGGTGTAGGTACAAAAACACCTGCAGCTAGTGGAAGTGCTCCTGTTTCCCCAACAACTACCACAACCTATACACTCACGTGTACAAACTCAGGAGGATCAAGCACTGCAACAGCAACGGTAACCGTTGAGCCGGTTCTTACCGCATCTTGTTCAGTATCTCCTTCGAGCATGACAACTGCAGGAACTGCGTCGTGGACGGCTGTACCGGCAGGAGGCAACGGCACCTACGGATATTCTTGGACTGGCGATGACGGACTATCAGGATCTGCTATTTCAGTGAATAAAACGTATTCAACGGCAGGCACAAAGACAGGTTCGGTCACGGTTACCTCTGGCACACAAAGTGTTACCCAGGCTTGTGCAAACAATGTGACTGTCGCTGTCGTAGCGCAACCTGACCTCACCGCAGGGAACGTAAGTGTAGTAGCTGCAACGGCGAATATACCAGTCACTCTTTCTGCGATTATTGCAAACAGTCCTGCTGCGGCCACAGGTGCTACCTTTACCGATCTTTTCCAGCGCGCAACTGACAGTAGTGGTACCGGTTCGACAGACATCGGCACATATTCAAGTGCTGCACTTGCCGCAGGGGGATCGAATACTGCATCACTCTCATATGCATTCCCTTCGGCAGGCACATGGTACGTGCGCGCGTGTGCTGATAAGAGCTCAGCTGGCAGTGCAGGTGTCATTGCTGAATCAAACGAAGGTAATAACTGTAGTAGTAGTTGGACCGCTATAACGGTAGCTCCAGCGACCCTCTCCTGCACCGTCTCACCTTCGTCCGTCACCATTCCTGGCTCTGTCACATATACTGCCTCGGGTGCCTCAGCTCCATATACATGGACTCCATCTGATGGTGTTGGCTCATATGGGACTGCCAATACTGCTTCTCGTAATTTCACGACTGCAGGCAATTACGGCATGACAGTATCAAAAGCAGGATATACGAATGGCAGCTGTCCCGTTGTTGCTGCAGGAACGGCATCCTGTACGGGAACTGCGGTCAGTATCACCGCTACTCCAAATCGTATCCGCCCGGGACAGACCTCAACGCTCTCATACACTGCTTCAGGCGTAAGCACGTCGTGTAGCATAACTGGCCCTGGCGTCTCTCAGAACATCGCGGGAAATTCTTGCAGCATCCCTGCGCCTACGCCAATTTCTACCCCTGCGCTTAGTACCCAGGCCACGTATACCATCACCTGTGACGGAACAGTCAGTTCTAGTGCTATCGTGAACGTGATCCCAGCTTTCCAGGAATTTTAGACCCCAGCAGGGAACTGAAGACCCAATTTCCTCCCATTCCTAACGTTTGCGCCACGTACAGCCCTGTGGTATCTTCAAAGTAATGACTGAAACAGAAATAAAGGGTGCTGGCGTTGACCGTCTTTTTGAGACGGGTGCTCATTTTGCCCAGGTAAAGAGCCGTCGCCATCCATCTATGAAGAAATTCGTACTTGGAACAACCTCAAAGGTTGAGATTTTTGACCTTGCAAAGACCGACGAGCAAATAGCTCGCGCTAAGACTGCAATGGCAGCGCTTGCTCGTGATGGAAAGGTTGTACTTTTCGTTGGAGGAAAGCGTGAAGTATCTGACGAAGTACGCGCCACAGCCGTAAAGATCGGACAGCCATACGTGGCTGGTCGTTGGCTCGGAGGAACAATCTCAAACTTCGTTGAGATCAAGAAGCGCATTGATCGTCTCGCTGACCTCACCGGCAAGCGTGAAAGCGGTGAGCTCGCAAAGCTTTACACAAAGCTCGAGCGCATCTTTATCGATCGCGAGATTGAACGCCTTGAGACTCGTCTCGGCGGAATCACGAACCTTACCAAGCGTCCCGACGCTATGGTGATCGTTGATACAAAGGCAGAAGCACACGCGACCAAGGAAGCACGCGATGCAGGTATTCCTGTTATCGGCATCATGAGTTCTGACTGTGACGTTAAGGACGCTGCGTATCCAATCGTTACGAACGATTCTTCACGCAAGACTGTTGAACTCGTGCTTGGGGAATTGGCCGCTGCTTATTCTGCAGGCCGCGCAGCATAAGCACAACGCTCGCAAAGGGCATGGTGCGCAATTTATAACCTAAAGATCTTTAATTACTTTTGCTATGGAAATCGGAATGGACACTCTCAAGACGCTTCGCGATAAGACAGGCGTTTCTATAATGCAGTGCAAGAAGGCCCTCGAAGAGGCTGAAGGCGACATGGACAAGGCAGAGGTTATCCTTCGCAAGCGTTCGGGTGATGCTGCCGACAAAAAGAGCGACCGCGAACTCGCTGCTGGTGCTATCGGTACCTACGTCCACGGAGGCGAAATAGGCGCTATGGTGCTTCTTTCTTGCGAGACCGACTTCGTCTCTCGTAATGAAGAATTCGCTACGCTCGCACGCGAAATTGCTATGCATGTTGCAGGAGTAAACCCAACCTACCTAAGCGAGGAGGACATCGCTCCTGAGGCTCTCACAGCTGCCAAGGCAGTCTTTAATGAAGAAGTTAAGGATAAGCCAGCGGAGATGCAGGAGAAGATTCTAGAGGGCAAAATGGCCAGCTACTTCAAGGATCAGGTTCTCATGAATCAGTCATATATTAAGGACGAAAGTAAGACGGTTCGTGACCTCATCACTGAGGCGACGCAGAAATTTGGCGAGCGTGTAGAAATCAGCCGTTTCGTACGCTTCTCAGCGCGCGGATAATCATTCCATCATATGGCATATCTAATTGCCATAGCCGTACTTGTAACGCTCCTGGTGGCGTTCTTGGTGCTTTCCGGGCTCGAAGGACGCAGTGGAAGGAGACTGTTTGCAGGTCGCCGGTACGTGCTTGATACAAAGGTCGAACGCGTCAGCTTCATTCTTCGTCACGTTGACTGGGGAGCGTTCAGTGCCGATGTCGTTCGCTCCAGTATCGAGCGCGCTATACACGATATTGCACACGGTACGCTGATTGCCGTACGTGCGCTTGAGCGTTTCCTTACGCAAGTCGTGCGCACACTCCGTACCAGGCGTGATGTGCCGCTCCCGCCGCCAAGCGTGTCACGTACGACCGCCACGGTCACGTACTTGAAGCGTGCTGTGCGCCGTACACGGAAGTCAGTGGACATAAAACCTAGAAATTAGAGCTCTTGGCCGAGGTCTTTGGCTCTTTGGACTTCTGTGATACAAATAGGGAACGCCTCCGCAGGAGGCGTTCATAAGAAGAATACCGTGCCGCCTTAGCTCAGTTGGTAGAGCAACACTTTTGTAAAGTGAAGGTCCCCAGTTCAAGCCTGGGAGGCGGCTCCAACGTAAAAACACTGACTCCATATGGAGTCAGTGTTTTTTGTTGAGAATCTCACTACTTCTTTTTCTTTGTCGTAGCCGCTGCAGTTGTTGACGTAGCAGTCGTCGTTGCAAAGAAATTTGTCGGGAAGTTCAACTTGAAGTCGTCGAGCGTCGTGAAGCCATATGTACGTTTGCCATCAATTATGAAGGCAGGGAACCGGGGTTCAACTTTCTCAACAGCAATGAGTGTTTTAAGTGCACCGAGGTCGAGGTTGTAGTCAAAGGCATACACGCGGAGCTTTGGGTTGGTCTCGTGTAAGTACGAGAGCGCGTATGCAGCACGGTCACAGTCAGCACACGTGCCTGGAGTGTTTGAGTAGAAATAGAGCGTGACGGTAGGGTCAATGTGACATGCCTGTGAGAGTCGCTTGGTAAGCAAATAATCACGAATCTGGAGGAGAGTATATTGCTTCTTAAGCTCAAGTACTTGCGTGTCGTCAGTACCGAGGCGAGTCTCCGTTACAGAAAGTTTATCGCCCAAGCTACTCACTTCCTGAGAGAGCGTATTGCCTTCAGATACGTCCGCACACGGTGCCGATTCTAGGAGGGCGAATTGCGTCTCGACAGAGAGCGTATCGGTCGCAAGACGCGTCTGAAGATCGTCGAGCTGTGCTACTCGCTGTTGGTCGAGGTAGTTAACGGCATAGATAACCGTACCAGTGATTACGCCGGTAATGAGGAGAGCCCAGAGAGCGTTTCGTGCGGTTAAAGACATGCGAAGAGGTTAAGGGTGAATAGAATGTACCGTATCAGAATCAGCGTCTATCGCCAAGGACGTTTCTTGCCGAAAGCGACGTCCTTAACCGAACGGATCAGCCAGAAAGGTGCAATGAATCTAAAGATAAAGGCGTACGCAATAATACCGGGAAGAAGTCGTCCTGGTGTGTCAGAAACCTTCTTTCCCATGTAGATAAACATAATCATGCCGGCACCCGTAACAATACCAAGCAAAAGCAAGACTGATACAGGGATATAAAAAACATCGAAGGATAGTTTTTGACTCAAGATGTAGGAAAGAGGAATGCCACTATGTATGAAATACGAATGGATGAGATTCTGTATAGTTATGATGACTGTAACGATAAAGAGTACGATACCGCCGATTATGGCGAGAAAACCGAGTGGCAGTACGACCATCCCAAGTACACCAAAACGTGGGTTTGCGACGAGACTACGATAATCAAAAGTAACGTTGCGTAAGAAGCCCGACGTCCAACGAGTACGCTGCTTGATGAGTCCGCGTACGGTTGTCGGGACCTTTGTGTACACACGTGCACGTGGTGCGTTCTCGATCCAGTAGCCTTCTTTCTGAAGCCTGAGCGCCATCTCCATGTCTTCTGTTTGATGGCCAAAGCGGAAGCCGCCTACTTTCAAGACGATATCGCGACGGTAGAGAGAGAAAGGGCCAGGAGTCACATAAATACCGTTTACGGAAGAAAGGATATGACGCAGCGCGATGCCGAGAACGTACTCAACGTTCTGCATAATCTCAAGCGGTTTCTTTGGTTCGAACACCGACATGGCAACGGTTGCCGCTGCAACTTTTGGATTATCAAAACACGAGATGATCTCACGCAATGCATTTTTTTCAACGAATGAGTCAGCATCGAGACAGCCAACAAGTTCAGCATCCTTAGCCATGGCAATACCTGTATTGAGCGCCGAGTGTTTGCCGCCATTTTCCTGATGCACAACAGTAACGCGGGGATTGTTGGTGAAGTTAGCGTCGAGAATTTCTTTTGACTCATCCGTAGAACCATCGTTCACCACTACGACGAAGAGCTTATCTGCAGGATAGTTGAGCTCAAGAAGGGATTCAATATTTGCCTTAATGGTTGGAGCCTCGTTCCAGCAGGGAACGATCATGGCGACCTTGGGTGTGCGCGTGCTAATACCACGTGCTCTACGTTCACGCGCAGGTGCTGATAGGAATACTAAGAGGACAAAGACCTCAAAATAGAGGCCTATAAAGATGAACGGGTAGATGATGTAATTAAAATTCATACGCGCCGCTGGTAGCCCCACTATAGCAAAAAAGGCCTTATTTTTCTAGGTATCCTGAGGTATAGTAGGGAACATATGAGCACTGGACGACTTCATCCCATGTCTGCCGCAATCCGCGAGATTGCAGGCATGTTTGCCGGTATGGGCTTTGGTATTGCGTACGGCCCTGAACTCGAGGACGAGTGGTACAACTTCGATGCGCTCAACGTGCCCGCTGATCACCCTGCACGCGATATGCAGGACACTTTCTGGACGAAGGAAGAGAAGCGTCGCGTACCGCGAACACAGACGAGCTCAGTACAGATACGGTTCATGGAAGAAATGCAGAAGGAAAATATTTTGCCCCCGTACCGGATTATTGTTCCTGGCAAAGTATTCCGAAACGAAGCGACAGACGCTACTCATGAAGCGCAGTTTTATCAGTGCGAAGGTCTCGCGATTGGAGAAGGGATATCGCTCGCTCATTTAAAAGGAACACTCGAATCATTTTTCAAAGAATATTTGAGTGCTGACGCAAAAGTGCGATTCCGCCCGAGCTTCTTTCCATTTACAGAGCCATCTGTTGAAGTTGACGTATGGTATGAAGTCGCCGGAAAGGAAGGTCGATGGCTTGAGGTTATGGGGGCTGGCATGGTGCACCAGACAGTGTTAAAGAACGTAGGAATTGATCCAGAGAAATATCAGGGCTTTGCATTTGGTGTAGGTATTGAACGTTTGATTATGATCAAGCATGGTGTGCCTGACGTGCGCTTATTCCATTCAGGTGACATTCGTTTTAACCATGGCTTCGACGTAACACGCGTGGAAGACAATTTAAAAGATATGGCCTCGTAATATGAAAGTCTCACGCGCCTGGCTTCAGAAGTACTTTGAAGAACCGCTACCAGAAGTAGAGGAGATAGCTGATGCGCTTACATTTCACTCGAGTGAAGTTGAAGAAATAAAGGGAGAGATGATGGATGTTAAGATCCTTCCTGACCGCGCAGGGTACGCACTTAGCCATCGTGGCGTTGCGCTTGAGACAGGGGCATCACTGAGTCTATCCCTGAAAAGCGATCCGCTTCGTGAATCGCTTCCGGAGTTTCTCACAACCGACCAACTAACTGTTGAAGTCGATGACTCCTACGTGCTCCGTCATCTGGGCGCTATCGTGCGTGGCGTAAAAGTTGGTCCGTCACCTGTGTGGCTTAAGGAAGCTCTTGAGTCTGTGGGACAGCGTTCAATCAACAATATTGTGGATGCTACGAACTACGTAATGCTCAATATTGGCCAACCAATGCACGCCTTTGACTTGGCGAAGGTGTCGAGGGGAGTTAATGGGGAGACGCGTATAATAATCCGCCGCGCAGCGGCGGGCGAAACAGTAACGGTTCTTACCGGCGAGACATATACGCTTGCCACTGACATGTTCGTCATTGCAGATGCTACAAGTGGCGCAGCGCTCGACATTGCTGGCCTCAAAGGCGGCATGGCGTCGGGTATTACGGAAACCACAACAGACCTCCTCGTATCAGTCGGCACCTATAACGGCACAACTATCCGCAAAATGTCACAAGCACTGAAGCTATGGACTGATGCTTCGCTACGCTACCAAAACAAAATCTCTCCAGAACTTGGCGCATACGGTATGCGTGATATTTTGAAACTCATAACCGACATCGCTGGTGGAGAAGTAGTAGGTGTTATAGACGTATATCCAAATCCAGCTGCTGCACTGCCGCACGTCCCTGCAACACTCGAACGTTTGAATGCAATACTTGGAACGAGTTTTTCTGTAGAAGACGTAACGACCGCACTCGACCGTATTGCACTCCCGCATCAAGTCGAAGGAGAAATGTTTACCGTTATGCCAACGTTTGAACGAACTGATATTGCTACCGTACAAGACGTAGCAGAAGAAGTTGGTCGCGTACTCGGCTATGACCGCGTGCTTCCAGAACAACTTCCTGCAATGCAAACAGCTCCCGACCAACGGAAGTTCCTCGGCCTCGAACGACTCAAGGATGTGCTCACTGAACACGGCTTCACAGAGATAAGTACGCAATCGTTCGCAATAGAAGGAGAAATTGTACTGGAAAACCCACTCCAATCTGACCGCCCTGCATTACGCACCACTCTCGTTGAAAATATGAAAGACGCGATCACGCGCGCGGAATTCGTCGCGCCTCTCGTGCTTGGGACAGAACCAACGCTTAAGCAATTTGAACTCGGCAGTGTCTTCAAAAAGGATCGCGAACACTTTGCACTTACGCTTGGATACAAGCAGCTGAGCGGAAAGCAGTCAGCGTCTGTTCTTCCTGAAGCTGTGCAAGCGCTCGTGGATGCATTTCCTGCGAGCGGTCTTACCGTACCCGCAACCATCAATCCTGCTATCTGTGAACTCTCACTTGAGAACGTGAATCTTGAAGCCGTTGGAGAAGGATATGATCCAATCAAGTCTACGCTAAGTGAGTATAAGCAATTTTCAATCTACCCATTTGCATTACGCGATGTTGCCGTGTGGACGCTCTCAGGAACGGAAGAATCAGAGGTCGCGCTAACTATCGCAGGAGCTGCAGGAGACTTGCTTGCACGCATGGACCTTTTCGATCGCTTTGAAAAAACAGATGCCACTACTGGCGCCTCACGAATTTCATACGCATTCCGCATGGTCTTCCAGTCAGACTCACGCACGCTTGCGGACACCGACATAGACCCTGCTATGACAGCTATTACAGAAGCATTGAATGCTAAGGATGGTTGGGAAGTGCGTTAATTCGCTGCCAAATCTTTTAGAGGTATAAGCTCGATACGTTCAAATTCTTCCACCTGGTCACTCGTATAAAAAGCATCGAAACCATCCTCAAGACCGGGAGGGTAGTGGCAGAGTTGCAGGTATCGCCAATCGATAACTTCGTCACCTACTACTCGCTCACGTTTCTGATTGCGATCTTTCGCTACTTCAGGGTCGACATCGACAAACACGCCGACAACCCGGTGAGCACCCCACGCACGTACGTCACGTATGGTGTCTCTTCGTTCCTCAGGATCGGCGAACGTTGAATCGCGTAAGACATGGTTCTTGTTCTGGATTTCTGTACGTAAACGACGGTTCGTTTCTTCCCATACTTCGCCAATAACTTCTCGATGGTTAGAATCCAAATCGAACATCTCGTTATAAATGAGGTCGCGACTTATATAAGACAAGCCATACTTCTCCACAAAGGGCCGCAGGAGAGTCGTTTTTCCAGAACCTGGAAGACCAATGGCAATAATCACGATTGACATAAAAACACCATAGCACAATTGACTTTTGACACTAGATTACGTTATATAAGAACGGGGGCCCTTTGTAATTGTATGAGTAGGAACAGGGCTATGCATCCACATGCAAATCCACAATTGATATCTTGGTGGATGCGTCACCTGCATTCCACTGCAATTAAAGACAATACTTATTACGGAGCATCTTCTCCGCCATGTGAAAAAGGCATGGCACAACTGCCACATCTCGTTCAAGGACTAAGACCGCTCAGGTTGCATGCATTTGTCTGCAGCCCAATGATTCGAGCGGAAAGTATCATCAATGAATCTGAGTTCTCACTCTCACCCGCGGCAAAAGATTTGAAAGAAGCGCTTGCAGAATGGCCCCGCGCTAAGGGAATGGAAGGACGAAACAATGATGAGCCAGACGTCAAAATTTACCTTGATGACCGGACTGAACGCTTTGGACCAGGGCGAGAAGTCTTAACTGGAGAAGAGTCGTTTGAAGAAACATATGACTTGATGCAGCGGCTTTCGGTAGGACTCGTTTTGCACGGAGCATGGCTCCGCGTGATGCTAGAAATTATTGGCGCTGTCCGTCTTGGTGTCATCACCCATGGAAACAGAACGCGTCTTTGGGATGCGTGGTTGTTATCCGACGGTGACCCAGAACTTTTCGTGCTCTTCTTCAAGATTCTCTACAGGAAGAAGGGTTTCGAGACTGCGAATATCACCCCTCCGTATTGGTATGGAAATTTTTTCCGCGACTCTGCGCCAGGGTGGAATCAGGAAATGGGAATCAATTTGCATCTCCCGCCCGATCTACGCGAGAGCGTGGCTTAGCACAAATCCCCAACGCTCTCGAGCGACGGGGATTTTTCTTTTGAGTACGCGTGGACGGAGCTATTTCTGATCGATAGGACACCAATAACTCCAGCGCTCGCGTCTACCTGTCTTTGCCCGAGTTACTTTGCCACCGCAATAGGGACACACACCTTTCTGGTAAATCTGATAGTGCTTACGTAGTTCGAATGCTTTACGCCATTTGTAGAATAGATGTGAGTATACTTGCGCATCCTTAACTATTGCTTTTATTTTAGCCGGAGAGAGGTCGCCAACTTTATGCTGCGGAGCAATCTTCATGCGGGAAAGCACCTCGTTCTTTATAATATTCCCGACGCCAGCGAATATTTCTTGGTCAAGCAGCACGTCTGCAATTTGTTCGTCTGGTTTTGCACGGACACTTTTATACGCACGTGCTGGATCCCATTTCTTCGACATGGTGTCTATCGAGAAGTCATATTCCTTTTTCGCATTCTTAGTTTCCAGTATTTTCACCGAACAGCTGTACATGTTTATTTGCCCGTTCGAAAAGGTGAATGCGAGCCGCGGTTCACGCGCCCTTCGGTAGTCACCGGTAACCCATTCCTTTTCGACTTCTGCTTCATACGTGCCAAAGAGCATGAAGTGGATCCGAATTGCGAATGTATCAAACTGAAATACCAAATGCTTGCCCCAGGCGAATATGTCACAAATGGCTAGACCCTTAAGAGATCCAGGCTCAATAGCTTTCGTGTTACCAACTGCTGCTTTAATAGTTTGGCCTTTGAATGGCTTTAGACGCTGTTGGGCGAGGAAAAGGGAGGGACCTTCCATGGACACACTCTAATCCTCCAAATATGAATATTTAAAGAAGCCTACTACCGATCAAATAGGTTTACCAAGTATGAATTTATAGAGCGTTGGTCGAGGTCGTAGAAGTATTGATTGTGATCATGTAGGTAGGTAGCAAGCGCGATACCAACAAAGCGCCAATGCCATGGCTCGTAGGTGTAGTATTTGTTTGCTTTTGGATATGAAATAACGAAGCCATATTTGTATGCATTTTGCGTGAGCCACACGTACGTTGTGGTCTTATCAAAAATGGTGAAGTTCGCACCGAGTGTGTCGGTAGTGAAGTCTATAGCCGTGCCAAGCTGGTGCTCTGAGTAGCCCTGGTCAGCAGAGAATGAGTTTGCGGTACCAGCGCCGTAGATTACGCGGTAGCTTGCCTTAAGTGATGATTGTTCACTAAAGGAACGATACGCAGAGACAACGAGCGGGCTAGTGCTCGCGAGGCGTGCATCGGTCATCATCGCATTGAGGAAGGGAAGTGCGTCACCTTCGAATTGGTATACACGTTTCTGGTCATACGTCTGCTCTGGGGTAATTGTCGCGAGTTTCGCAGGACTATAATTTTCATTCAAGAAATAAACCTTTGAATATTTTGCAAGGAGTTGCGGATCGATAGTGGTGAGTTTCGTAAGTATGCCAACCGTGCTGGTTAGGTCTTGTACTTGACCAACGTAGTCCCCATTCTTCTTCTGTTCAGTCGTGAGCGACGCTGAAAGCGCTTGGCTCTGCGTCTGGGCATCTTGTAAAGCTTTGTCTTGCTCCTGTATCTTTGCTTCGTATGACGCAGTCGTTGAAGCGAACTCCGTACGTAGGCTTTGAAGTACCATTGCCTCATTCATATATTTATAGGTACCAAAACCACCTGCTGCCACAATAACTACTACGCCAAGCGCGGCCCAAGTCCAGGTCGGAAGTAAAGTCATGTACGTACTGTACGCCTGTTAGCGCAGTTATGAAAACACCCTCCGCAGTTACGCAAAGGGTATTGTGGAGGGCTCCTCAGTTGTCGTAATAGGGGTTGTACGTTTCGCCTGTTTTCTTACTGCGAACTTTGTCGCTGACGATTTCTACGACAAGGATTATGAGAAGCAGTAGAATCACTCCGCGATCGCGTACCGCTTCATACAGTGAATAGAGTCCACGGACGGCATTGCCGGTGGGGTAGGCCATTGCATCTCTCCTTGGCTCGAGTTTCTCTCAGGCTCGTTCTCTCTTCAAAATAGGCTTAAAGTAGGGAAAGTCAATGAATTCTGGTGCGTGTGCGGCGGCCAATTATGCTATACTGGTACTAACGATATATGGCGAAGAAAGACGACGTGACACCTAAAAAAGCTGGCAAAGCAAAAGCTAGCAACGAATATGACGCTTCAAGCATTTCCGTGCTCGAGGGTCTCGACCCTGTGCGCAAACGCCCTGGTATGTACATCGGTACGACTGGTCCTGACGGCCTCCACCACCTCATTTGGGAAATCTTCGACAACTCACGTGACGAAGCGATGGGTGGCTTTGCTGATGATGTTGAAATCGCGCTCCTTCCTGACGGGTATGTGCGCGTCGTTGATAACGGTCGCGGTATCCC
>JBDSUM010000029.1:0-31771 GCA_039927695.1 Minisyncoccota bacterium | reverse complement strand
GCCTTTGATTTGTCGGCGATATTCCGTAGAAATTCCATCATTCCATCTTGGAATACAACATCAATTTCGCTACGAGTGAAATGGAGCTTTAAGTTTTCAACGGAGATAAACGGTTCCAGTTTTACTGAAATGCTACTTGTAGGAAATGCGCTCAATCGTTCACGTAGTTCGTCAAAGGTGCAATGGAATAGTTCGGCATAGTGACCACGCTTCTCTGTTTCTGCAACTAAGTCTTCTGGGTGTTTGCACCATACCTGAACTGGTTGTGCAGGGTCGGGAGACATAAACCATACGACCCGTATCATGTCCTGATTGCTACGGCAAAAGTCTATGACGTGATCAAGTTCTTCCTCCTTAAAATAGTCTGCGCGAATAACGCTTCCCTTCTTATCCACCACCTTCGTGCCGTGTTCGACAATCATAAATGAGTCATCAGAAATCAGGTCATCAAAATTGCTTCCGAGTGCTTCCTTTGCACGTATGTATCCACGACCAGTGGAGACAGTTGTTAGGAATCCGAGTTCTTGTAAGTGAAGTAACCCATCGCGCACTTCTTCAGAAATAACGCCCTTTTCAGCAATCGTTCCGTCGATATCAAAGATGGCTAATTTCTTTCCTGTCATAGGAACTAGGCAACTGCGCTGCGGATCAACTCCATAGCATCAGCAATTGAGAGACGTTCCTGTTCACCCGTATCGCGGTGACGAAGAGTGACCGTGTCTTTTAGCTCTGGGTTCTCACCGAGAGTATCGAAGTCGATAGTGATACAGAATGGTGTACCGATTTCATCCTGACGACGATACCGCTTACCGATGTTGCCATTGTCGTCCCAAGCAATCTGCGGAATCTGTTTCTTGAGCTCTGCGTATACTTCACGTGCTTTCTCGACGAGCTCTGGCTTGTTCTTAAGTAATGGAGATACCATCGCCTTAACCGGTGCAAGCTTTGGCGAAAGTGCTAGATACACACGTGTTTCTCCACCCATTTCATCTTCGCGGTATGCATCGGAAAGCACAGCAAGGAACATACGACCCATACCAACTGAAGTTTCTAGAATCCATGGAATGTACTTCTCATTAGTCTCAGGATCAGCATAGCGGAGATCAACGCCAGAGAACTTCATATGCTGAGTGAGGTCGTAGTCAGTACGATCATGTACACCTTCGAGCTCATCGAAGCCGAGCGATGGGAAATTGTATTCAATATCCCATGCGTCAGAAGCATAGAACACCAAATTTTCGTGCTGATGCCAACGGAGATTCTCCTCGCGGACTCCCATGGAGAGATACCAGTTCCAGCGATTCTTTTTTATCTTCTCAAATGCTTCCTTGTTTTCATTCGGCTTAACAAAATACTGTGTATCAGCCTGTTCAAGCTCGCGAGTACGGAAAAGAAAGTTTCTTGGGGAGATTTCATTACGAAACGCCTTTCCAATTTGAGCGACACCGAAAGGAACCTTCGGCTGCATAGTATCCACGATGTTCTTGTAATCAAGGTAGATACCCTGACACGCTTCACCCGGAAGATATACTGGCTCCGCTCCTTCAGACGTGAAATCCCCAAGATTAGACTTTACGAGAAGATTGAAAGCTTTTGCTTTTGTAAAATCTTTCTTTCCACACTCAGGACACTTTATTTCTTCACGATGCGCATCAAAAAGTGCATTGATTTCTTGTTCGCCCATTTTCTCGTCAGCAGTAACGCCGAGCTTCCCAAGTTCCTTATCTACACGAATTCTTGCGTGACAATTGCGACACTCAGCAAGTGGGTCAGAGAAACCAGATGTATGACCTGATGCTTCCCACACCTTCGGGTGTTTAAACATGCCTGAGTCGAGACCAAAGTAGTTATCGTTATCATATACATTTGCCTTCCACCACTCACGCTTCAAGTTATTCAAAAGTTCCACTCCGCGTGGACCAAAATCATAAATACCCGCGAGACCCCCATATATCTCCGAGCCAGGGAATACAAAACCACGACGCTTACAGAGCGAGACGATGGTTTCGAGGGTGATTGGTTTTTTCTCCATAAATGATTTGTGACCGACGTAGGTATTAATGAACGATGCCTGATGATTGATCCCCTGGAAGTTCCGAGGTGAGCGCAGGAGCAGTCGAGTTGACTTGCGACTGAGTATAACGATCAACGCCAGTAAATGTCTGCGCTCCAACCAATACAGGGTTTGTACCGTTTTGGGACGTGCTTGGCAAGAATGCTATTTGGAAGCTAGTCGCCGCCGCAGCCTTTGGGCTTACGTCTCCGACGCTCCAGGTAACCGTACGACTCGCATCATCATACGTTATTGCACTTGGTGCCGCACCTACCGGAGGGGCTACGAAGCGTACGTACGAAGGTAAAACGGCTGTAACCTTGGCGCCTCCAACAGAATTGAGGGAATTGCGGGCCGATAGCTGTACGGAGTATGTGGTTTCAGTACCTGCCTTTGGTGGCACTGAACCACCCACGCGGGAAAGCACTGACGCCAATACGACATTGGTATTTATCTTTATAGTGCGCATTATCGTAGACGAAAGTGACTCAGGAACATTCCCCTGCTGTGAGCGTTTACCAGCAACTGAAACGGTTAATGTAATAGATGGATTAGTCACACCTACGAGTGCGCTTTCTGATTTAACCGCAAATGAGAGTGATCCAGCTCCGCTATCCCCTGCTTGAAGCTGAGCTAATGAACCAGCAGTCTCTTTTGAAAAGATAACGGTAGAGTCACTTGAGCGATAGAATCCTGTTCCTCCTTTTATACTCGTTGTATCGAGCGCATTTCCCGACAGCTTTACCTGAATAGTTGCGTCAGTGAGTGGATCAGTAAGTGTGTTCTGCCATGCGAGGAGCGCAGAGAACGTATCTCCAGGAAGAGCTGTTGCAGCGTCTGCTGCTTGGCCGTTTAGTGAAAGCGACACATTCAAGAAGGGCTTGGTAAGTGTAATAGCCGTGCTTCCCTGTGAGTACGTAAGACCGAGGGTGCTCGTGCCATCGGGATTTGCGCCTCCTGCAGTAAAGCGGAAGACACGCTGGTCGGCGTTTTCACCGGTGAGTACACCGGTTATTTTTATGACTTTTTCTTCACCGGGCGCCAAGTCTCCCAGAGTGAAGAATGATCCCTGTGTTGGTTTCGGCGTCGCGCTGCTTAGTGTGAAGCCAAATGGAAATTCTCCTGCGAGCGCGAGATTAGTGAGGGTTGTAGCTGCGTTAGATCGTATGATTACTGACAACGTTATGGGCTGGCCCGATGCGCTTTCGGAGAGAGCTTGCACTTGCACACTTATGGGCGATGTTGAGACGGTGACTTCGTACTGATTATTAGCAACGTATAGCGCACTTGAACCAGTTACGTGATATTCAACGCGCACAGGAATAGTGAGCGCCTGATGTTCTGGGCCAAAGAGTTTCGCTTGAACAGTGCGGGTTGAATCACCGCCAGCTGGTATTGAGCCAAGTGTGTCCGAATACTGACTAAGCGCAGTATTCCCATCTACACCATCGCGTGTACCGGGTGGAAGTGTGACGTATACATTCGCGTCGTTCATCGCCGTCGGATTCCCGTTATGAACGGTGATGACGATTGGTACCGTGTCTCCGCTCGCAATAGTTGGAGAAGGCGTACTGATCGTTATGACCACCCTATCGCTCGATATAGAGCGACTGCCATATATAACAAGGTATGCGGCGACACCACCTGCGAGTACGAAAAATATCCCCGTACCAATAAGGAATCGTAACGTCCACGACATGTGTGGCTTTGGCGGTGGAGGTGGGGGCGGAGGTGTCCAGCCATATTGTTCTGTTTGGGCTTGCTGAGTGTACTCGGGCACACCAGGCGCTGCCGTAGGTGTCTGTCGATATAGACGTTCGTTCAGTGATTCGAGCGGACTTTTCTCTTCCGGAGGCATATGTTGTTAGTATAGCGTGCCTCTACGTATATTGAGTTCTAGTACAATCCCGAACTCGCGATGCCGTGATTGATGCGCGCAATAAGTTCTGTTCGAACTTCAGTGGCTTGTGCGAGTCGTTCTGGAGAATAGTCGTTTGATTCACCAAAGGTATCGCCTGCATCGAGACCAAGCACATGCAGTACACGCACAGCCGCAATCATTTCAGCAGCTTCTTGTTCGATTTCGTTAAGTGATTCGAGCGAGCGTACAAATGCTAAGAGTATTGAAAATAATTCAGGGTCAGCGTGTTCACCATGCACGAGGCGCTGTGCGAGTTCGGTAACGCGGACAGCGCACGCTCGAGCTCGTGATGTAAGCGCGCGTGCCCAGTTCTCTTCTAAGATAGCGCCTGCAGTGCGCCATCCGTCCTTTCCACGAATGAGTGTGACGTCCGCGAGTGATAAGGTCTGAAGTGCGGGCGCCATTTTGGCGCCCGGCTTGCGCGCGCCCTGCGAGCGCGCTCGAATAATACCGAAGTCTTCTGTAAGCAGTGACACCGAGACACTCGCCTCCCCTATTTGGTTACGACTTAATACAAGCGCACGTGCTGAATACTTATGCCGCATTGCGTACGAGTGAGAATCTTACTTGTCCTGTTGAGAGTTCAGCCGTGTACATGCCGTCATCGCTTCTTTTCGCTTCTACTTTGTCTTGCGGTGCGAGCCCTTCTGTCTTTCTAGCTTCTGCAACAGCACGTGCAAAGGTACGCTCGTCTCCTTCTGCGATAAGTGCTGGTGTGAGTTCTGTATCGAGCGATATTTCTGCAGCACCAGGAATTATTTCTTTTACGTTCACTTCTTCAGCAAGAATAGTGGCGAGTTCAGTTGGAAGTGGTTCAGGAATAGAGAGACTCGCGAGCGGCTGACGCACTTTCATATCTGCCTTTTGACGAAGCATGAGTGCCTCTGAGGCGAGTGCACGTACGCGAGCCATCGCTTCGATTAGCTCAGCATCTACTTCTTTCACAGAAGTTGGCCAGTTAGCAAGGTGCACACTCTCTGGATCAGAGTCATTCCTTACTTGCTGATATACCTCCTCGGCAATAAATGGTGCGAATGGTGCGAGTAAAAGCGAAATAGTCTTGAGTGTGTAGCGAAGTGTCGAAAGTGCAGCTTGATCACCATCACGTGCGCGATCGCGAATGCGACGAACATACCATTGAGAAAGGTCTTCGAGCACATCTGCTATTGCACGTGTTGCATCATACGGGCGATACGCATCCATGGACTGCGTCACCTTTTCAAGAGTTTGGGTAATGCGTGTGCGCATCCAGGTGTCTATTGCCTGGAGTTCTGTTGGTTCACCGTCTTCAGCGGTCGCAAACAACGTATAGAATTTTGCGCTGTTATCAAACCATGAAATTGTACGTGCTGATTCTTTTAGAGTCTTCTCATCAAAGCTCTTTGAGTCCCCAGGCTGGTTCACGCTGTACATCCAGAAACGGAGCGTGTCTGCGCCCCACTGCTCGATTGCTTCCCACGGATTAATTACGTTGCCCTTACTCTTACTCATTTTCTTCCCTTCTGCATCAAGCAAGTGACCGAGACAAATGACGTTCTTGTATGGTGCGCCATGCCCCGTGAGCACGCCAATGGCGAGCAAGGTATAGAACCAACCACGTGTTTGGTCGATGGCTTCAGAAATAAAATCAGCAGGATAGCCTGACCCATCTATCCACTCTTTGTTTTCGAAAGGATAATGATCCTGCGCAAATGGCATTGAACCGGAATCAAACCATACGTCCATGACTTCAGAGACACGACGCAGCTCATTTCCTGAATCACTCAAAAGCACTACATCATCAATAAATGGACGATGTACGTCGAGTTCGTATTCTGAGTTGTGCGGGAGCGGTGCAAAATCCAGCTCTTCTGGAGCACCATTTTCCGGCAATTGCTGCACGAGCTGCAGTGACTCTTCAGGATTCAGGCCATCAACTACGGCCCGCAATGTTTGGAATGCGATACCGTGCGTAACGATAAGAATATTCGTATTGCTATATGTTCGTTCAAGTTCATATAAAAACTCGCCGTGACGTCTCTTTGCGTTCGCGTAGCTTTCTCCCGCAGGCATTATGTCCGCATACCCATGGCGTGTGCGCCAATCAATAAGATTGGCGTGATCACCATTGTTCATTTCACCGAAATTAAATTCCTTGAGTCGGTCATCAAAACTGATTTCCGTTGCGGGAATACCGAGAATGTCGGCCGAAATCTCCGCGCTCTCACGAGTACGTGTGATGGGTGAAGCAAAGATGCGAGTTATTCCTTCTGTCGCCAGAGTCTCTGCTCCTGTACGTACCTGATCTCTTCCCTTTTCCGTAAGAGGCCAGCATTTTTCATCGGTGCAGTCCAAAAGGTTTAATATATTGTTTTCAGATTCTCCATGACGCATCACGAAATATTTGTTGCCACTCTTCTTTGTGCGTGCACGAAGCTCCTCTATAGAACCAATAACCACCTGTTCGGTCTTGTCTTCATTTCGCCATATAGGTAGCGGTGTCCCCCAATAACGCTCACGCGATACTGCCCATTCTTTTGCTCCTGCAAGCCATTCACCCATGCGACCTTCCTGTATATAGTCTGGCTCCCAGTTAATCTTTTTGTTCTCGGCTACAAGCTTCTCACGAAGATCGAGCATGCGAATGAACCACGAATCTCGTGCGTAGTAGATGAGACGATTCTTGCTGCGCCAACAATGCGGATATGAGTGAGAATATGTTTCCTTTGAGAAGACCAACCCCTTTGATTGAAGATCCTTCAATACTTCTACATTCGTTGCAGAATCGATTACTGACATTCCTTCAAACATGCCCGTTCCAGGCACAAACTTTCCATCGGGTGCAACTAGGTGCACTTTAGGGAGACCTATCTTTTGTCCAAGTTCGAAGTCATCAGTTCCATACATGACAGCGGTGTGCACGATACCCGTACCGTCTTCAGTCGTAACGAAGTCAGCTTCGTATATCTTGAATGCTGTATCAAATTTCGTAGCTTCAGTTTCCGACGCTATGTCTTTGGCAAATGAATAGAGCGGTTTATACGCTTCTCCCGCAAGCTCACTTCCCTTCACCGTTCCGAGTACTTCATGTGCCACGTCTTTGAACCCAGATTCAACACGTTCTTTAGCAAGTATGTATGTGCCGTCTTCAGTCTTTACCTTTGCATAGTCGATCTTTGCGCCCACGGCGAGTGCTACGTTTCCTGGAAGCGTCCATGGTGTCGTAGTCCACGCAAGCAGATATGTATTTGGTTGGCCAACAAGTTCAAACTTCGCGGTGATCGAAAGATCTTTTACATCTTCGTATCCTTGCGCAAGTTCGTGACTTGAAAGCGCGGTGCCGCAGACCGGACACCATGGAAGCACTTTGTAGTCCTGATATACGCGATCGTCGTCAGCAATCTTTTTGAAGACTGCCCAGACTGACTCCATGAAATTTGGATCAAACGTAAAGTACGCCTTATCCTGATCAACCCAGTATCCGATACGATCGGTAAATTGCTGCCATTCGTTTACGTATTTGAAAACACTCTCTCGACACTTTTCATTAAACTCTTTGACCCCATACGTTTCGATATCCTTCTTTCCTGAAAACCCAAGTTCCTTTTCTACTTCAAGCTCAACCGGGAGTCCGTGAGTATCCCAACCGGCACGACGAGGCACGTGATATCCGCGCATTGTTTTATAACGAGGAATCGCATCTTTAAATGCACGTGATTCCAAGTGGTGCACACCAGGGCGGCCGTTGGCAGTTGGCGGGCCTTCATAAAAGACGAACTCACCATTTGGCGCTTCCATCTCAAGACTCTTCTGGAAGATGTGATTCTCCTGCCAGAATTTGAGTATAGCTTCCTCGCGCGTTGCTGCGTCGGATTTCTTTGGGCTCTTGTCCATTTCGCTCATAATATATACATCCTAGCGTTTCTGCGCATAAAAAGAAAACCGGTCGCAGAAATCTGCAACCGGCTGCCGCATAGGCGTTGATGGTGAAGGGTTATGTGTCCTGGAAAAGGCTCGCGTGCCGAGCAGCGAAACGGATAAGGCCGTCATTTGGCGGCCGGGAATCGTTGCCGGCGAGATGCGCGACATCATGCCTGGTGCGTTCCCCATGCCCCATCTCTGGAGCTTCGGTTTTCCGATAGCGCTGATGCGTTGGATACTGCCCAACTTCACCTGAACCTTCTTGCATAAACAAGTCCCCAAAAGAAAACGTCGCGGGAATCGCGACAAGAGCTACCATATCACAGTACGCAGTATGCGCAAAGATACTTATCTACATTCTCTCTGGAGCTGGTATACCAAGCACCCACAAACCATTTTCCATTGTTCGTATGAAAGCGTTCGCAATACCGAGCTTGTATGCTTCGTCAGGTTCACCAATGATGCGTTCGTTCGCATAGAAAGAATTCCATTCACCTGCAAGCTGCGTGAGATATTGAGCAACGACGTGCGGGGCACGAAGTGTTTGTGCTTTGCGAATAACTTCGGGGAAACGTGTAATGAGTCGTTGCAGCACGTAAGGGTTTGCAGGTACTTCACTAGTAGCACCTGCTGCTAATTCAGACTTCTCTACTATGGATCGCGCGCGCACGAGTGCGTACTGTAAATATGGTCCTGAATCACCCTCAAGCGACAGTGATTTATCAAAATCAAATACAATATCGGAACCTGCTGATTGTTTGAGAATTGAATACTTGATAGCGCCAAGTGCAACTTGTCCTGCCACGAGAGGATCTTCATTGCGTGTAAGTGTATTCACAACAACATCGTGTATGAGTGTAGCTGCGGGGATCACGTTACCCTCACGCGATGACATTTTCCCCGTTGTAAGGCGCAGGAAGCCGTGCGGTACGTGAATCGTCTTGTGCGCCAGTGCAGGTGCAATGTCTTCTAGAGCAGCAAGCATGACCTTGAAGTGACCAATCTGTTCAGCTGCAGTAAGGATTATAGATACATCAGATGGCCAAACTTCTTCCTTAGCGAATGCGAGTCCAATATCCTTTGCTTCATAGGTTGGCGTGCCACGACTCGTTATAAATACAAGCGTATGCAAACCTTTCTTCTCCCCTTCGTAAATAATTGCGCCATCACTTTCAGTGAATACGGTACCCACGTGTTCACGAACGATACGTGTACCTTCTGCAGCAGTTTCGCTTTCGAAGAAATAGTATTCAAATTTAGTGCCGAGGATACGATAGAGGTCTTCGAAAGCAGAAAGTGATACATCGCGACCTTTTCGCCAGAGTTCCATGAGTTCAGCGTTCTCGCCTTCGTAGATAGCGGTGTTGATGATATCGATTTCTAGTTTTGCTTTTGGACTGTTGTCGTATGCCTGAGAACCATGCGTGTACGCATCACCAATTTCCTTTGCAGACTCTGGATCGGTTATCCCTTTCTCATGAAGGGCCCACAATGCTTTGGCTACATGCGGACCAACATCACCTTGGAAGTTAGCACGCATTACGTTAGCTCCTGAGTATTCATTGAGACGAGCAACTGACTCCCCCACCACGTTACTCATGAGGTGCCCAATGTGCATTTCCTTAAATGGATTTGGGTCGGTGTATTCCACCATGACGCGCTTTGCATCTTGGTCTAGATTACGACCCCATGATTCTTCACGTGCATCGTTAAGCCGCGCCGAGACGGCGCGCTCCGAAAGCGTAATATTTATGAATCCAGGACCAGCAATCTCGACGCTCGACGCGTCTTCGCCAAGTCCTTCAGCAATTGCAGGCACAAGTGCTTCTGCAATCTCTCGTGGATTCTTCCCAAGAGCCTTGCTCGCTGCCATGGCAGCATTTACGGCGTAGTCACCGTGCGAAAGGTCTGCTGGCCATTCAACAGCAAAGCTCACGTCTGGCGCTCCGAGCTTCGCGAGTTCCTTTTGGACTATTTCCTTAATCCGATCTTCCATATGGCGACTATACCAGATTAGACGCCCCGCTTCACTCATATAAATAAATCACTTTGCAGTATTCAATTTAAACGGTAGAGTCTTGTTGGTAGTTTGACATCAGTAAGGGAGAATAGCGACATGAGAAAAGCATTGATAATAGGCGGAAGCTCAGGCCTAGGCCTTAAGCTCGCTGAAATGCTCGCGCCGGATTACAACGTCTCGGTTACAGGCCGTCGTGATCCGAAAAATACGTTGACCTGGTTCCACAAACTCGAACTTGACTCGGATTCGCTCGGGAAGGATTTAGACGCACTTCTTCTCGATTTGTCTGAGATTGACCTGTTGGTATACGCCGCAGGTTTCTACCAGGAAGGCACGATCGACGATTTGTCCGATCGCGATCTTGAAAAGATGAATCGCATCGGCCTTATGGCTCCGGCCATGATTCTCCAGAGGATTCTGAATCAGCAAACGAAACTTCCTGGATTCATCGCCATCACCTCAACATCGCAATGGACTCCGCGACTGCTCGAACCAATGTACACTGCAGTCAAAGCTGGGCTAGGAATGCTTGCGAGTTCAATCGCCAAGGATTCGCGCGTCGACAAAGTCTTGGTCGCGGGTCCTGCCGGCATGGACACGAGGTTCTGGGAAAAACGTCCCCGAGATCCAAATACAATCATGCTTGATCCTGGGTGGGTCTCCGAGAAAATTCTCGACGAGTGGGAGGGCAATTTCAGATACAAATTTATTCGTGTCCTCCGCGGTCCCGAACGTATTGAGATTATCGAGACCCGTTAATACAACCGCCCTGGTCACAGGGCGGTTTTTATATGGCTTTCAGCTTCTACGGCAAGTTATCTATGAAATTACGAATGCTATACAACTCGCGGCCGAGACTCTCGTTGTTCTCTATTGGACTGCCTTCGGTAAGAGAGAAATCAAGGTCTTGGATTTCGCGATGAGTGAAATGCTCTTTCTCATCCATCTTTTCCTGAACACGTTCCAACTGAGTCATGATTGATTCAATGCGTGCGTCTTCTAAATTCTGGGCGCGGTATTTATTAAGAACAACGAGCACATTGGTAATGCGTTCTTGCATCTGTTCGATTGCATCGTCGTGAGGTCTTGGCATGGCAAACCTTTTACACGAATGACTCAGGAATCGGGTGAGCTGCGGCGAGTTCGTACACACGTGCACGTGCCGTAGCTACGCTTGCTTCGTCACGATTCTTGAGAACGTTTAGCATGAGCTGCGCAACTTCCTTACTGTCTTCAATACCAAATCCACGTGTGGTCATTGCAGGTGTTCCAAAGCGAATACCAGACGGATCCATTGGGCCCCGTGTATCGTTCGCAATGCTGTTCTTGTTGAGCGTCATGCCAGCATTGTCGAGAAGCGTTTCTGCTTCAGCTCCTGAGATACCAAACGATGTCCATACGTCTGCGAGGATG
Source organism: Minisyncoccota bacterium (assembly GCA_039927695.1). Classification (GTDB taxonomy): domain Bacteria; phylum Patescibacteriota; class Minisyncoccia; order Phycocordibacterales; family Phycocordibacteraceae; genus C7867-001. Next base: position 20,464 of record JBDSUM010000029.1, on the reverse strand, counting down.
AGGTGATTATCGGTTCCTCCTGTGAGGAGGCGAGCTCCGCTCGCTTTGAAGACTTCTGCCATTGCCGCAGCATTTTCAACAACATTCTTTGCATACGTCTTAAAAGATGGATGGAGTGCTTCCTTGAAAGAAATGGCTTTAGCGGCAATCTGGTGCATGTGAGGACCTCCTTGGAGGCCTGGGAATACGGCCTTGTCTATCTTCTTTGCGATATCAGTCGCGCGATCGGTATCTCCCGCGTCATTGGTCAAAATCATGCCTCCACGCGGTCCACGCAGCGTCTTGTGGGTCGTTGTAGTCATAACATCAAAACCGTTAGCGAAAGGGCTTGTAGCTGAACCTCCGGCAATGAGTCCTGCGATGTGCGCTACGTCTGCAACAGAATACGCATCGACTTCCCTTGCGATGTCTGCGAGACGCTTCCAATCGAGCGTGCGCGGGTATGCAGAGAAACCAGCAAGGATAATCTTCGGGCGTTCTTTCTTTGCGGTCTCAAGAAGCGCGTCGTAGTCTATCTCACCTGTTTCAACATCTTTCATTGAATAGCGCACGAAGTTAAATACTTTTGAAATGTAGGTGACCGGATGACCGTGAGTGAGATGTCCGCCGTGTGAAAGATCCATGCCGAGGATCGTGTCGCCTGGTGCGCAAAGTGCCATGTATGCAGCAATGTTTGCATTAGCCCCACCGAGTGGTTGTACGTTTGCAGCGTGCGCATTAAAGAGTTCCTTTGCGCGGTCGCGTGCAATGTTCTCGACGCTGTCGGTAAACTCCTGGCCGCCATAGTAACGCTTGCCGGGATACCCTTCTGAATACTTATTCGTGAGTCCGCTGGCCATCGCTTCACGCACAGCACTCGAAACATAATTCTCTGAAGGAATAAGCTCCAGACCTTCGGCCTGTCGCTTCTCTTCACCGACGATAGCGGCAAATACTTCTGGATCTTCGTTTTGAATGTGAGTGTACGTATTCATAGGACTTATTGGTTAACACTACTTTAGCCGTGCAATTTCTTGTTGTATCCGCCTGCAACAGTGAGCTCGGCTTTGATTGCTGCGTGTGGTTCGTAGCCTATAAGGTCAACGAATTCAGGCCTGAACGAATCGAGTGTATCGAAGTCGTGGTTGAAGGAGATCGTAGGGAATGGATTCGGTGTGCGCGTGAGCTGCTCTTCTGCCTGAGCTTTGTGGTTCTCGTAGATATGAAGATCGCCGAATGTGTGAATAAATTCACCAGGTTCACGGCCAAGAATCTTTGCAATGATTACGGTTAGGAGCGCGTAACTTCCAATGTTAAACGGCACACCAAGGAATACATCTGCCGAACGCTGGTAAAGCTGCAAACATACCTTTCCATTCTTAATATTTAACTGATACATGTTGTGGCAAATCGGGAATCGAGCTCCCTCGCCGGGCTTCGCCATGCCGTACATATATTCGGGATTCCACGAGGTGACCAGGGTGTTGTGCGCATCGGGATCCTTCCGTAGCTCATCAATAACCCACGCAAGCTGGTCTACTCGACGGCCATCTCTCGCTTCCCAACGTCGCCATTGTTCGCCATATATATGTGGAAGTTCGCCGTGTTCTGCAGCAAACGCATCGTCGGTGTGAATCTTTTCTATGAATTCTTCTTTGCTGAGTTCAGCTGCCTCGCCCTTAGCGATCTTTTCAACATATATTTTGTATGGGTAGTCGTCCCAGATGTGCACGTTCTTATCGACGAGATATTTAATATTTGATTGCCCTGACATGAACCAATACAACTCCTGCAGAACGCCGTTCCAATAGGTCTTCTTCGTTGTAAGAAGTGGGAATCCTTCTGAGAGATCAAACCTGATCTGTCGACCGAACACACTGTACGTCTTTACGCCTGTACCACTATCAACTTGCTCCTCCCCTTTTTCAAGAGTCTCTCGCAAGAGATCAAGGTATGCCTGTTCGGGGTGTTGATTCATAGTCAAAGTGGTTAGCTGTAATTATTTTCTTTTCTTCGGCGCAGCACCTCCCTTCCAATTCTTCTCCCCTTTCCCGTACCGGCCAACTTTTTCGTAGCTTGTTTTTGGCGGAGTCAAAAGTTCAGAGAACGTTAACTGAGCGATGTTCATCTTCGGCCGAAGAATGATCGGTATAGTGTTGGTGTTGTAGAGCTCAAATACGATATTCAAGAAATGCCCTGGATTTACGAGACCAGCCGTATTGTGTACAACGAGTCCAATACGAGCGAGTGAACTCTTACCATTTAAATGTATAAGGTATCGCTTTGAACCGAAGTAGTCGTGAGAGAAACCGAGCACCACGACTCCTGGGTGGAGAATGAATTCGTCGCCGTCTTTAAGAACCACTTCCCGCAGTTCTGGAAAGATTTTCTTTTCAGGGTCGATGAAGCTCTGCTTATGGCCGTCCGTTATGAGGAATTTGTTACCAAGCTGAATGTCATAGCTTGCAGGCTGTAAGCGTTTCTTATCAAAAGGCTCAAGTATAATGTCGCCTCGCTTTACCGCTTCTTCAATGTCGATGTCAGATAAATACATAATTATTGTATGGTGAAAATACGATCGGTTCCGTAATACTCGGGCCAATGCTCGTTATAATACGCGAACATACGCTCGAGCCTATCTTGCGCAAGTTCGGCTAGGCCCATCTCGCCCATGACCGAAAGCAATTCGCTCTTTGTTTCTTCTGCGGCCGAAGAGTCTTCAATTACGAGTTCGAATTCAGCAAGGTATCCATACCCCGCATTTCGATCAAGACACACTGTTACCGGTCCAAGAGCGTATTCCTCACGAGTGCGAGACCACTTTGCCTGATACTCATATCCTGCCGAAAGAACCTCCGCATCAAGAGCATCGAGCGTTAGGCCTGGCACCGGTGCTTCAATCTCTGCACGCATGACGCCATTCTGACTTGAGTCACTACCGATCGATGCCTTCATAACAATGTATGCCTGACCATCCATTTCACGTGTTCGAACTGAAATATTCTGACCTGCAGCAATAGTATGTAGCTGCTCAGCATCTCCTCCATCAAGTTTTTGGGCGAGTATCTCTGCGAGCTTCTGTGGATTGCCGTCTTTAAAATAATGATTGAGCTGAGTGTACGCAGTTTGCTTCACCGTGGCCGAGCCATTCTCTATCAGCTTTGCGCGAAACGCCTCTGCCACCTCCTCGCTTCCGAGTAAAGTCTTAATTTCAACTTCGTATTGAGCCTTTGTCATAGGGATAGTATATAGTGCAGATGAGAACCATGGAAAGTATTGACGGAAACAACAAAAATCGTATATCTATGATCGCGGCGCTGAGTCGTGAGACACGAGTCATTGGCAAAAAGGGCACGCTCCTGTGGCGCATACCGGAAGATCACAAACGCTTCCGAGCGCTCACGTCCGGCCACCCGGTGATTATGGGCCGCAAGACGTGGGAATCACTCCCTGCGAAGTTCCGACCGCTTCCTGGGCGAGCAAATATTGTGGTAACACGAGACACTACCTACGAAGCTCAAGGCGCCATCGTTGTTCACTCGCTACCTGACGCACTTTCCAATGCAAAGAATGCTCCAGGCTCTGAGGAGATTTTCATAATTGGTGGTGGTGAACTGTATCGCGAAGGACTTCCGGTCGCTACTCGACTCTATCTCACGCTCGTCGACAGCAACGAAGACGGCGATGCATATTTCCCCGAATACACAGATGAGTTTACAAAAGTGTTGCTAAACGAGCCGCACGAGCACGAAGGCCTTCCCTATTCATTTGTTACACTTGAGCGAAACTAACCTCCACGCTTCTACACTCACTTTCCCAATCCTCCCTTCTTCCATTTTCCATTCCAAAATATCGGCGCAAATAAATCATCTTCAGGTGTAACGATCAATTGATCTTTATTTTTAGGACGATTCTTAAGCGAAATGTTCTTTGCTCCACGAATAACGGCAACAGGGGTTTGTTCGTCGCCTTCTCCCATCTCGAGTACCGCTGCCGCAGCAAGTGAATCAATTAGGTTCGCCATTTCAATAGCGATGGTGCGGCCAAAAATGTCTTTCGTACCGCGATAGTCACGAAGAGGATCGATACCGTCCCACGAAAGAGCAACACCAATCGCGCCCCGACGTAGAGGATTACTGGAAGAATCGGTGACGACCACGGCTAGGCTCGTGAGATTAAACTTCTTCATAAGCTGAGCACGTAAACGCTTCGCGCTCTTGAATGGATCTTTCGGGTAAAGAATGTAATGTTCTGCACCGTTACTCTCATCGATACCAGCGCCACCGATCATGAGACCCTTAGCTATCGTAAAGATGCGTCGGTAGCGCGAGGTTTTTGGTGCATTCCAATACCAATCTGATTCTGCGCGCACCAACTCTTCTTTATCAATTCCCTTCATTGGCAACGTCCTTCCCTCGTCTATAGAAACAACTTTCGAAGAGATTGCGACAATGTCACCATCCTTTAGCGTGAGCGTACTTTCTGAGAGAGCTTCTGCAAGAGAATCTTTTGGGGGGACAAGCGCCTTGATACGTATGCCGAGTATCTCCATGCACGTACCCTATCACAGCTCTACTGGATAGATACAGATTTGATACGTTCACTAATAAGATGGTGAGCTAACCACTCTCGTAAGTACTCTTAGCTCAGAGACAATATTAGCCGCCATATCACGACTGTTCTTTGTTCCTAGTTCATCTCCTTTTAGCAAAACCGCTTCCTTGATTCCTTCAATTATAGTATTCGCCAGGCGGTCGGCTTCTTGTGCTGCCATTCCTTTTTCACCCGAATCTTTCTCTTCCCAATTACTATAGAGTTTTCTACGTTCGGTCATCTTCTCTTTCATCTCTGGCAAATCAAGGATGTTTTTAACAACAAGCATAAACGTATGGAATAAAGCTCGCGTTTCAGGATTGAGTGCTATCTCAACCTCTCTCGCTCGATTGATAATGTCAGGCGATGCCCACACTCCTTCTTGGTTAAATCCTTCCCAACCTTCTATACGATTATGCATACCGAGTCCCCCGGCAATAAAATTCAGCGTCAATACATTCCCCGCTGCTTGAGTGTTTCGAACATCATCTTCAGTAAGGATGTGAGGGACACCATAATGAGTATGCTGTGCATTCGCCTTTATCGTTCGCCTGCTTAGTTCATCGTCGTTTGGTATTGGGGCAAGCAGCGCGGAGAGCATGTGTTTTGAATCTTCTTCAGCCAAACAGCGCTCGGCACTTGCGGCTACAATCCCGACTTCTACCTGAGGTACGCGCACATTCCCTTCCATAGAAGCCCTAGTCAATTCCTGTTGAATAGAGCTGGTGTTAGTCGGTGCGCCTTCTTTCATGCGAATAGTATACGCGAAAAGCCGCCCTGGATATATCCAGGGCGGCTTTTCTAAAGAAACTACTTAACCTCAACACCCATCGAACGCGCGGTTCCTTCAACCATACGCTCTGCTGCTTCGATTGAACCAGCCGTGAGGTCAGGCATCTTAGTCTCAGCGATCTCACGAACCTGTGCGCGAGTAAGCGTACCAACCTTCTTTGAAGGTGCCTTGCCTGAGCCCTTCTCAACACCGAGCGCCTTAAGGATAAGGCGAGGCATTGGAGAGACCTTGAGGACGAAAGTGAAGGTACGATCGTCATACACGGTCATTTCAACCGGAATGATGATACCTGGCTTGTCCTTGGTCTGTTCGTTGAACTTATTAACGAAATCACCAATGTTAACGCCGGCAGGGCCGAGCACGGTTCCGACAGGAGGCGCAGGAGTTGCCTTTCCGCCTGGGATCTGGAGCTTAATCTTTTTTACTACTTTTGCCATATATATGTGTTAGCTGACTGTACCTTAATGCTTCTATTCGAGCAAATTAGAGCTTGCGGATCTGAAGGAAATCCAATTCGACAGGTGTCTCACGGCCGAACATCGCAACCATGACTTTCACCTTGCCGCGCTCTTCGTCGATCTCACCGATCTTCCCTTCCAAGTCCTTGAATGGGCCATCCATGATGACGATTGGGTCGTCTTTCATGAGATCGATGCGATGCTTCGGTGCTTCTGCACCCATACGCTTCATGAGTGTTGCGACTTCAGACTCATCCATAGGAACAGGAGTAACACCTGCACCTACGAAGCCAGTAACGCGCGGAGTGTTACGCACGACGAACCATGAATCTTCATCGACGATCATTCGTACGAGAATGTACCCAGGATAAATCTTCTCTTCTTCCGTAATGCGCTTTCCGCCTTTTACACGAATCTTCTTTTCAGTCGGTACGACAACCTCGAAGATCTTGTTCTCCATACCGAGGCTCTCGATGCGCTGCTTTAGATTACGTTCAACGGCGTTCTCGTATCCAGCGTACGTGTGGATGGTATACCAGCGAGGTTCGCTGTTCTCTGGGTTCTCTGCGAAATCTGGTGTGGTGCGTTGTTCCATAATGAGCAAAAGTTACAGCGAACGACTAACGATTTATAAGATAGCCAACAGCGTGTGTGAAGACGTAGTCGAGTCCCGTCACGAGAAGTGCGGTGAATATTGAGATGAGGACGATAAGTCCCACGTGTACGCCCGCAACCTTTGGCTTTGGCCATACTACGTGGTCGAGCTCTGCGCGAACGTTCCGGAGATAGGTGAAGAATGAGTTCATGGCTTGGTATTAGCGGCCTTCCAATTAAAAAACCCCTGCGGGGTCATGGTTTTCATATGATACTACATTGGTATTCCCTGTCAAAGGGCCTCAGGCTATGAGTTTAGTATTTCGCCGAACGTAAGAACGTTGTTATACACAGACGATATCTTAGAAGGGTTCTTCCCCATCTTTCCTCCTGTAAAGAGATATGCCTTTGAGTCAATACATTCAAAACCAGAATTCCCTATAGTTTGAATCAAGTTCAATAGCTTTAGCAATTTTTGATAGGCAATGTCGTTAACTACAATATCTGACGGTATATACAGTATAAAATTTTTACCGAGTTCACCCTCAACGGAAAGTTCCTTGAAGTCTTTTGGGCGCCACCTATACACAGAGAAAAATATTTCTTCCCAAATGCGAGGAATACCAATAACTCTCGGGAATTCATTTGAAATATTCACTTCTCCAACCATTAAGATGGTTTCCGTTCTCATACGGCCACTTCTGGTTCTGTAAAAATAATCAAAGAATCGGAATGTGTTTTCTGAAATAACTCCAGAAAACACATTTGATACTATTCCTGGGTACCCTTTCGAAAAAACTTTTCCTTGTGAAGGAACATCTCCGCGAGGCTGATAGTTGAGTCCTAAGGTCTTTGAAAAGATATTGTTAACATTTGCTTCTATGCGAATAGAAAGGCGCGTTAAGGTTTCTCCCACGAAAATGAATATTCCTAATACTATGATAGCTACTGCCATCAGATTTTGCGGATGACGCAAAAGATCACCTTGGGCATATATATTCCCCAGAGAGTGCCGTCCCTGCCAAAAGAATTGGCAAGACAAAAAAGACTAAAGTGCGTCCAAAATGATTTTTCGCGTAACTCGACAGTGAGATATCTGTTTCAGACATTATTTTATTATTGTAACACCAGCAAAACAGCCACAATGCTTCGCATTGTGGCTGTTTTGCTTTTAGATACAAGAATGTGTCTAGCGAATCTCGTACGTCACCTGCACAGTAACGGTACGTTTATCCTGACCGACAGGTAGCGTTGGCGCAACGCTACCGCCCATCGCTGAGTCCATAGCCATACTACTCTTTGTTGCGTATGGCATAACTCCCCCACCATCTGAATAGTTCACGACATCACCGAGGCTCACGCCGAGTTCTTTCGCGAGTTCCTTTGCCTTTGCACGTGCGTCAGCAATTGCATTTGCACGCGCTTCATTCATCACACCTGAATCATCATCAGTGGTGAAATTCGGGCCGTAGATGTTTTGTACTCCGAGATCGCCGAGCTTCGCAAGGACGTCCCCTGCTTTCGATGTGTCGCGAACCTTCACATCAATGCTCTGCGAAACCTGGTACCCCGTTATCTTGCTTGAACCCTGCTGCGGACACATAGATCCCGGGTAGCAAGGCTGCACTACCGCATACTGCGGATTCACGTTGTAACCGGTTGTTTTTACGTCTTTATCGTCGACACCAAGAGCTTTAATAGCAGCGAGTGCGTCGTTAGTCTTTTTGGTCGCAGCGTCCTGCGCAGTCTTCACGTCTGCAGCAGTCTGCTGCACAGTGAATGAAATAGTTGCGATGTCAGGAACTGCTGCACTGTCTCCTGTTCCAGTGACAGTAATAGTATTTAACTGAGGATTCTCACCCTTTCCATAACGCGCCATAGCGTCGCCGGTCTTCACAAGGAGGAAAAGCGCGAGCACAGTAAGCGCGGCTGCGGCTGCCCATCGAACAGGACGGCTTGCGTTCACGATAGTTTCTCTAGTTTCTGGGTTCATATATAAGATTAATTAATACGAGTACGCCACGAATGGTCAGGTATACTGTACCACTATAGACGCTATGCAATCCCTATTCATACTCACCATCGCCCTAGGAGCCGCAATTGCTACCTTTGTAGGCGGTTCTCTTGCGCTTAAGCTCCGTGACAAGCTCCATTTGGTGCTGGGCTTCTCGGCAGGAGCCATCATCGCTGTTGCCTTCTTCGACCTCCTCCCGGAGTCACTAACTCTTGGAGCTGCGTATCATAGTGTCTCTACCCTGCTCACGTTCACCGCGATTGGTTTCTTTTTGTACACCATTCTCGATCGCTACATCATTCTGCATACGCATTGCGACGACGAAGATGGTAGTGTTCACATCCACTCAACTAAAAGACCTTCGTACATAGGAGCTGGGAGTCTTTCCGGTCATAGCTTCCTCGACGGCTTCGCTATCGGCCTCGCCTTTCAGGCATCGGCTGCCGTGGGTGCAACCGTCGCCATTGCCGTTCTTGTGCATGATTTCTCGGACGGCATAAACACCGTGAACCTCGTACTTAAAAACGGCGGCTCGCGTGCACTCGCCTATCGATGGCTTCTCGTAGACGCCATTGCACCGGTGCTCGGTGCAGCTTCAACGCTTTTTATTCATGTGAATGAAGGCGTGCTGTCACTCATCCTTGCGACCTTCGCTGGATTCTTTCTATACATTGGAGCTTCCGATCTTCTTCCGGAAAGTCATCACAGTCATCCTAAGGCATTAACAACAATACTAACGCTCCTTGGAGCGTTAGTATTGTATGTCGCGATCCATCTCGCGGGATAATTTCGTTACGTAGTTTTAACTACATTCCTGACGCAAAGTTTGCGTCCATCACTTCTACATACGAACCAGGAATCATCTGGATATGAGGGTTGGTCTGAACGAGTTCAGCTGCAGCCTGGTGTGACTCAGCTTGAACGATCATAAGCCAGTTCAAATCGTTCACTACATCCGTAACACCATCCTTGGTTGCACGCTTGGTCTTTCCTAACGGCATACCTGCATCGACGAGTGAATCTTTGTGAGACTCCTTCCACGTTTCCCACTCTTTCATTACCTGAGTGGTTTGTTCTTTGCGTGTTTTTTCATCAGTGTTTGCCATCCAATCTTTAACTCCATCGGCAGGAAGACAAAATATTGCCACGTACTTATTCATAGAAAGTTGTTAGGGGTATGCCGTAATCTTAGCAAATTAAAGATGATCCTCTAATTAAGCACTTGTAACCAAATTTCATATATCGAGGTTATACTAGATATATGAGATGGAATCCTTTTATAAATGCGATCATGGCAGTTGCGTATATTGGTGCCGTGGCGCTCTTTATGCACTTTATAACGTCTCTGCGTCATGACACGCCAGATACTCTGCTCGATGGCATGGGAATAATGTCACTGTTTGTATTTTCTGGAGCGGTGATGGCATTCCTCTTTTTCTACCAACCGGTACTCAAGCTTATAGAGAATAAGAAAGCTGAAGCAGTATCGTATTTTCTAAAGACGCTCGGAATCTTTGGCGTAATTACTGCTGCAGTTCTGACATTGGTCAGTATTCAATAAGAGCGAGTACGTATTAGCGAATACCGCTATCAAATTGCAACGTAAGAGTCGTACGCTTGTGCGCGACTACTGTGAACTGCTGTGGCGCGAGCCTCGGCAATATAGCTGCGGATTGTGCACGGATAGTATAAGTTCCTGGCTGAAGGTCAGCTGAAAAACGTCCTTGTGCATTAGTCTTAACAATCACATCGGCGATCTGCCCTGTCTGTGTTGTTGAAATAGCCAAGGTTGTTTCGTATGGTTTGTCTGCACAGGCGCCATTATCTGGATATTGTTGAACCGGACAAGTCGGTCCAATGGTTACGACGCCATCTACCCCGCTATCTACTTGAGGCGGTACCGTTGAAACTGGCTTCGGCGCAATATGCTTTACGGTTGAGGTTGCAGGTGGCGGCACTATTTCATACGCAGGATCGTGCGCGGTGATTGAAGAGACCACAGAAGGTACCCACGAAGCTTGAGTTACGAGTAACCCTACGCCGATAATGATCAGTACTAGAAGGAATATGCGAAGTATTTTCATATTCCAATTATGGCACGAGGAATTAGCAAGTTATGAAGACAAGTCTTTACGTATAACAGGACCTATCTCTTGGTACCAAACCCCATACCCAGCACTACTGGGGTGGAAATGGTCTTCAGCATAATACGTATTTTTATCTGAGTTGAAAGTCTCATCTACTGAATTCTTGAATAGGTCTACAAATGTTACCGACGAACGTTTACTAATCTCATCTTGGAACATTTTTCTTATGGTGAGTGTCCGTGAGGTTATGAGTTTTGAAAGAGGATACTTAAATACTGCACTTCGTCCAATATTCCCTGCAGTGAGAACGACTGTGGAAGATGCGTGTGACTCAGCGTAGTCAAGAATTTGTGTCAGTGATTCTGCAGTTTGTTTCTCTGGAGCAAAACTCGTTACATCATTTGCGCCAATTTGAATAACAATCAGATCGTATCTGATGTTTGGCATCGAATCTAGAATTACTCTCAGTCCCTCTGTAGTTATTCCATTCTTCGAAACATTTACGATGTCGGCATTTGGGAAATCTTTTCCTATTCTGCCTGCAGTGGAATCTTCTGCGGCACTGGCGCCCGTTCCCACTCCCGTACTATCCCCTGCTACAAGAATGTGTAGCGTTGGATCATTTGGATGCTGCTCGTAGGCCACGGTATATTCTTCAATCTTTTTACTAACGTGTATCGCTCGCCATAATGGATATGCAAAATAAATAACAATACTCACGAGTACTAAGAGACATCCAAGTGCGAGTTTCATAGGCTTACCCAAAGGTGAAAGTATAAGCGTCGAGCGTACCAGACTCAACCTCTATGTGTATAGTGTGCGTACCATATTCGGACAAGTGTACGAGATGATAAAGACGGTCCGAAGAAATCTGTACCGTCCCTGCAGACGACACATCTTCTCCCGCATTCGTTCCTACGGGCTTGCCATCGACCGTAACGCGCAGGACAGCGCCAGCTGGGCTTGTCGCCACAAGGTACACATCTCTCGCAGTGAAGTAATGCGCGATCGTCCCTTTTGCACTTGCTGACGTTTCTGCGTAGTCTTTAGCAAAGCTCCATGTGCCCCCAAGATACAAGCCATTCGCCTGAAGATTTTCTGGAATGGTGAACGCACGAGTAGCGCTTGAGAATGCAGGACCGTTTGCAAGATACTCATTACGGTTATATCCAAAGTATGTCTCCGGACTTCCAAGCTTTGCGCCATCTACTTCTGTAGCACCGGGAGTAACGGTTCCTGTTGGTATGGTTGTTGAATCGTGCTGAATAGTTGCTCGTTCCGCAAGAGCCTTTTGTATAGCCGTCTCAGTCTCTGCATAGTCCCCTTCTCCTGAATGGCTGTACACCACGAAGCCATCACTATCGATGATATATACCTGCGGCCAGAACTGATTGTGATATGCATTCCATGTCTGATATTCGTTATCAAGAATGATTGGGTAATGAATGCCGAGTTTCTTTGCAGCAGCTGCTACGTTTGAAGAAAGCTTTTCAAAGGCAAATTCTGGAGTGTGTACACCTACGATGGTGAGGCCACTATTTTGGTACTTCTGATACCAGGCATTTACGTATGGTATTTCGCGCTGACAATTAATACAGCTATAGTCCCAGACATCAATCAATACGACCTGGCCTTTTAGGCCGGCAAGCGTAATGGGCTTGCCCTCTGACGTATTAAGGTAGCCATCGGGAGTCACGAATTCCGGCGCAGGAATATATCGTGCTGATTTTGCTGCGATACGACCCTCTTCTGTAGTTTCCTGCGCTCCAACGAGTGGGGTTGTGAGATATGCATTTCCCGGTGAAAACGACCTTTCTCCCGTGACAGCACCGTTAGCAAGGAACTTCTGTTCAATAGCACCAACATTGAAGAAACCAGTGTTTGCGAGTGAAAGCTCAAGCTTTGCGTCATACCCTGAACCTATGAAGAGTCCGACTACGATGAAGAGCGCACCTATGGTGCGCTTCAACCATCCATTTGGATCAGATGCTACGCCAAGTGCTCCCATGATGCGCTGGCCAACCACAGCAATAACAAGAAGCGCTCCCGTGAGACCAATAGCGTATGCGAATAAATAAATAAGACCTGCTGAAAGACTCTTTGGAAGAACAGTTGCGATGATAAAGAAATACGTAGGACTGCACGAGGTGAATACGGGACCAAGCGAAGCGCCGACGATAATATCGCCGATGAAACTTTGTTTCATAAACCCCTTACTCATCACTTTGTTTGAGTCACGATTCAAAATATTCAAGAATGAGATTCTTTCCCAGAGAGCGGGAAACACCATCGTTAATCCTATGGCGACGATGATTACACCCGAGAATATTTGCCAGAATGATTGTGGTACCTGAATGAACGCACTGCTAACTTTCAGAATAAGCGTGAATAAAATGACTGAGATGCCGAGTGACATCGTTACTGTTACTGCACGCTTAAAGGTGCTCTCCCCTGAGATGGTGCCGCCCACAATCACTGGCAAAAGCGAAATGGTACAAGGAGCGAGAACTGTGAGGACACCAGCCAAGAGCGCGAGAATTAAGAGGATCATAGCCAAAAGAAATGAGTAATACGTTAAGTATGGCACAGCCTTATACCCGCTGGATTACATTCAAATAATAGTAGGGTGTGTGATTCCCTTTATTTTTGGAGATCAAATCCTGCTACACTTAGAGAACATTATGATCAATAAGAAGTTCACAGCAGTGCTCCAAAAGAGTCCGAATACAGGTGGGTGGGTATACGTCATATGGCCTGAATCTCCGACCTTCTTTAAAACGCATGGAGTCGTGAAAGTACGAGGCACTATAGACGGAGTTCCATTTCAATCATCTTTTATGGCAATGGGAGACGGCGTGCACATGCTTCCTGTTAAAGCCGCCATTCGCAAAGTAATTAAGAAAGAAGAAGGACAGAAAGTCACCGTCATCTTGGAAGAGCGGCTAAAATAGTGTGATGGAGCGTTAATTGCTTTGCAATGTTCCGAGCATCGTAATGAATGCGGAATGTACTGGCAGCGTTGTTATGTCGAGCTTCGGATCGGTCCAATTGTTGACGTTATGCTCGAGAACTTCAAAGCGCAGTACGTCATGTTCGCGCGGAAGATAGTAGAGACTATGGACCTGTCCCTCGAAGCGTTCTGCGACAAAGGTCTGATAGGTCTTGCCATTAATGATGATCGGTTTGAATTCGTCCATCTTTTGTGGCTGATTGCCTGATGACTCATACATAGTTTCTGAGAGCATTACATCGTTTGCCGTCTTCCCTGTTGGGATTACGAACTTGCGCACAACGATAGCGTCCGCAGGATCGGGCATAAGTGTCTTTTGGTATGCAGCAACGAGTGAGTCGCCAGGAACTGGTGCAGCCTTATTTAGACTGAATCCCGCTGGAAGCACGAAAGAAATACCGATTTGTGGGAGTTCCATATTGGGCGCGGCACATGCGGCAAAGGCGCAGCTTGGCCCAGAGCGACCAACACTTGAACCATCAGGGCACATCTTTGCCTCGAGGGTGCAGGCAGTATTGTTACTGTTGGTGCCAGCGAGTGGCTGTTCGAGCGTATTGCGATACAGGAAGCTACCAATACCGAGGACGATTATAAGAACGAGGAAAAAAGCTAGTTGTTTCATATAGTTGGTTTCTTTAGTGAATCACGAATTTCTTCGAGAACGAGAAGTTCAGCGCTCTTTTGAGCTGGTGATGCTGTGCCGTCTGCTTCTTCTTTACGTGCAACGCGTTCAAGGCGGTTAATAAGTCGAATCATGAGGAAGAGCACGAGTGCAATGATTACGAAGTCGAGCACTGATTGAAAGAAGAGTCCGTATTGAATATTTACATCTCCACCAAGATTAATTGACCAGTCTTTAAAGTCGATGCGGCCAAGCAAGAGACCGATTGGCGGTGTGATGATATTCGTTACTAGCGAATTGGTAATGGCACTAAAGGCCGTACCGATCACGACACCGACTGCGAGGTCGAGTACATTGCCGCGGAGGGCGAACTTCTTAAATTCATCGAGGAATCCTTTCATATGCTGGCAATAGTAACAGACTAAAAATATCTGTCAGGTAAGTTGATTGGCAAAAGAAAAAAGCCTTCCCGTAGGTCGGCTTTTAGAGTTTCCGTTCCGCTATTACCTGTCAAGCGGCATCGCGCGATGTTCGTCGATCACCTCGTTGGTGGAATCAAGAGGATTCTCGGAGGAATCGACTTTCTTCTTGGGAAGAAAAACTTGCCTGAGTGCAATCATCCAGCGCCTCCAGTCATTGTCGGGGGACAGTTCCCGAATGTACCCGACATTGCTCGGGTATGTGCCGGCGTCACGCTGTTCCCGGAAGCGCGCCATGTGCGTCTCGGACAGCTCGACGATCTTGCCGATCAGCCGTACTTGGCCTTGCCTGCAGGTGCCGCCATTCGGAATCCCAGCATCGATTGCCTCGCACATCGTGGTAAGTGCAGCGAGATCGGCCTGGTAAGGACGACAATACCCTTCCGGCGGATTCCCGGGCTCCCTATTGGAGAATCCTCCGCCAGCCTCGAAGAAAAACATTCCGATTACCCCTTCGAGGGATTTTGCCGAACGTTGAGCACGTCCGTCGAGAAGCTCTGCCAGCGCATTGATGATAGCGGTGTTGATATTCTGGATCTGAAAGTTCATTTCGCCCTCCGTGGGTTTGCAGTTAGAACACTTTGGAATATACAACTATTTACAAAAAATACAAGAAAAGCCCCTTGCAGGGCTTTTCTTCTGGGGCGACCTGCGGGGATCGAACCCGCGACCGCTAGTACCACAAACTAGTGCTCTACCAGCTGAGCTAAGGCCGCCATGAATTGGACGCGAACGTCCTCGTTATGGTGTACCAGAAAATGACAGTTATGACAAAGCCAAGCAAGATTCGAGAGCTTGTTATTATGTCGATTTTTATCTACGTGATGAACTGCCAGGACACGAATATCCTTTGTTTCGCATAGACGACATTGCTTCGGAACATCTGCACGATTGAGCGCTTCTCGGTAGCTACTCTGTCCTGTCGTATAGCCTCGATGTCTTTCCCCAACGTAAATCTGATTACGCCACTTGGTTTGGCAACTCTTACTACAAAAATAGTTGCCGCTTTGTGAACGCTTTAGATCCCTTTGTTGCTTGTAGGTGACCTTAAGGCACACAGCACATGGGATTTCTTTTCCATTGCGATTGTTAATCTTGTAACATTCCATGCTGCAATATTTACCGTTCCCGAGCTTAATCGCAGAATCCTTTGCGGTAAAACTTATTGAACAATGTTTACAGGATACAACCG
This sequence comes from Minisyncoccota bacterium, assembly GCA_039927695.1. Lineage (GTDB taxonomy): Bacteria > Patescibacteriota > Minisyncoccia > Phycocordibacterales > Phycocordibacteraceae > C7867-001. Next base: position 4,643 of record JBDSUM010000029.1, on the reverse strand, counting down.
CCATCTACTCAGCATGCAGCCAACCTTACGAACTGAAGAGTAAAACGTTTGTGGGTAGTCGCGAAAGACTTTATTTTTTCTTCATATAAGCACTTACTTGTATTTCGGCGCTTCTCGTTCAATACCTGCGTCTTCGTTTGCAAAGCGCGCGAGTGCGAAAAGAAGTGATGAAAGACGATTCATATATGCTTTTGTATGTGGGGAAATCTTTCGAAGTCCAAGTTCTTCCACAGCAACAACGCGGCGTTCTGCACGACGACTAAGAGTGCGTGCCACATCGAGCGTAGCAGAAAGCTCCGTACCACCAGGAACTGTAAACGTGGTGATGGGAGGCATGAGCTTTTCAATAGTATTCACGATGAGTTCGGTCTGTGCGACCTTCGGCTTCCCTACCCTCTTTGGAGCACCAGCGACTTCAGCTTGTACGATGAAAAGTGTTTCTTGGATATCTGCGAGAATATTTGAAATGGTGCGCGAGCGGGCACCAAGTGGAACTTTTGGATTGTAGCCAAGACCAGCCTTCACTTTAGCGAGGCCAATAAATGAGTTTAGTTCGTCCAAGGTACCGAGCGCCTCAGGAAGTTCTGAGGACTTAGAAATACGCTGCTGGTCGCAGCCAAAAGTCTTGGTGGTTCCCCCGTCTCCCTTTCCTGTGTAAAGCATAGGATTACTGTAGCAAAGAATTACAAAAGCAAAAGCGCCGGCATAGCCGGCGCTTTTGCTTTGTTGTGCCCAGGAGAGGACTTGAACCTCCACGCCTTTCGGCACATCCACCTCAAGGATGCTTGGCTACCAATTACAACACCTGGGCTTGGTGTGTATCGCTTGTGCGACTTGCCTACTATACGAGAGTCGCAGACAAAAAGAAAGAGCCGGGCCAAAGGCCCAGCTCTTTCTTTTTACGTAAAACTTATGCTGCTGGTTTTTCTTCTGCCTCAGTTGCAGGAGTTGGTTCTTCAACAACAGGAGCCTCTTCTGCACCCGCTGCTTCTTCGCTAGGAGCCATCTCAGTGCCATCAGGCATCTGTGCTGGGTCCTTAACCTGTACTTCCTCAACAGTAACCTCTTCTGGTGCTTCCTCGACTTCTTCAGCCTTGAAATCATCAGTAGAGATCTTAACGAGGCGCATGTTACGGAGCTGACGACGAACTTCACGAGCAACCTTATCACGGATGAAGTAGAGCTTCGCGCGGCGAACCTTTGAACGGCGAGTGATCTCAATCTTCTCGATAAATGGAGCGTAGAGTGGGAAAATACGTTCAACACCAACACCAGACATAGTTGCGCGAACAGTAAAAGTAGCGCCTGCTTCGGTGCCGTGCTTTACCGCGAGGACAAGTCCTTCAAAAGCCTGAATACGGGTCTTACCCTTTTCGATAATCTTCTGGTGAACGCGAACGGTATCGCCTGGACGAATACCGAGCTTTGCGCGCTCCTCTGTTGATACTGGAGTTATAACGTTGTGCATGTCGCCGCACTGTACCACGGCTCAAATTGCGAAGCAAATGCTGGCTAGGAAACTTGGCGTATTCCGCTGCTTAATGCTTAAAATTCGGGAATTTTAAAGCCACCTTTGCGAGATCTTCTGGAAGCGGCGATGTAATAGTTACGCGCTCGCCTGAGGGTAGCGGAACGTCGAGCATCCAGGCATGGAGGCCGAGTCGCTTGAAACCAAGATCGCATTTATGGTTTGGGGCGTATAACGGGTCACACACGATTGGGTGGTGGATTGCCTTTAAGTGCACACGAATTTGATGGGTTCGGCCAGTTTCTGGCATAACTGCCACCATCGAGTGAGTGCCTATCTCGTCTATTACTTCGTACCGAGTAATAGCTTCCCGCATCTGCCCTTTTGCCTTTGGTTGTGCCGAGCGAAGTCGGAAGTCTTTGCGAGATCGTCCGATAGCGAAATTGATTACACCTTTAGGTTCTTTGAGCGTTCCATACACAAAAGCCAAATACGTCTTGTGAACATCATGTTCCTGAAATGCGAGCTTTAAATATGCGTGCGCTTCTTGCGTCTTGGTGAGTATGAGAATTCCTGACGTATCACGATCAAGTCGATGCACGATACCTGGACGAGCTATTTCTGTACCGTCTACGAGTCGCTGCATCTCACCAACGTTAATAGACTTGGGATAACGAGCAGCAAACCAGTCACTAACCGTTTCTTCGGTCGTGTGGCCATCGGGGTGCGTCATGACACCGGTAGGCTTATCTATTGCGACGATATCGTCATCTTCATAGAGAATAGGGAGATCCATTCCAACAGCCTAGCCTTACTCGTACGCAATTACAAATTTCTGGTACTCTCCTGTCGCTTGCTGCCAGGTTACTCGCACGTCTTTAACCTGTGCGAAGAGTGATCCTTTGTGAAGTTTTTTAACGAGCTTTTCAAGTGCACTGCGTGAACCTTCAGCTATTACTTCCACTGTTCCGTCTGAAAGATTCCTTACCTGGCCAGTGAGGCCAAAGATAGACGCCTTACGCTGCGTAAAGTCCCTATACATGACCATTTGGACACGTCCTGACACTATAGCGATAATACGTTCGTTCATAGGATTATAGAACTAGCATGGCACACGTATGGCTTCTTCAAAACCAGGTATTCAAAAAATGCATGAAGTGCGGTATGGTACTCGGTAGGGGCGATTAGCTCAGTTGGTAGAGCGCTTCATTTACACTGAAGATGTCGGGGGTTCGAGCCCTCCATCGCCCACACGAGAAAAGCACCGACTATTCTGGTCGGTGCTTTTCGCTTTCTCTGTTCTCTCTTTATTTCAGATTGTCGTTCCCAATCATGTTCATCGCCTCCTGCACGGTCGTCATAAACTGTGCGGGGAAAATAATCGTTGAATTTTTCTCCACGCTTATCTCTGCCATGGTCTGAAGCGTACGAAGCTGGAGTGCTACGGGGTGAGCAGCCATGATGTCAGCTGCTTCCCCAAGCTTCTGCGCTGCCTGCATTTCTCCTTCAGCAGCAACGATCTTTGCGCGTCGTTCACGCTCTGCTTCTGCTTCTTTAGCCATTGCGCGCTGCATGTTGTCAGGAAGAGTGATGTCCTTAATTTCAACTGCAGTCACTTCTGCTCCCCATGCTTCAGTATGTGTATCGATAACCTCTTTTATCTGCGCATTAATCTGAGACGTCTGTGAAAGAAGCTGGTCCAGCATAAACTGACCAACAACATTTCGAACGGTTGTCTGACTGATCTGGTTCACTGCGTCGTATACGTTTTCAATAGCGACCACAGACTTCTGTGGATCGGTAACGTGGTAGTACGCTACTGCAGCGATATCAATTGAAACATTGTCCTTCGTGATTATCTTCTGCGAAGGAATATTCATCGTTACGGTACGAAGAGAAACCTTCGTCATCTGTTCAAGAATCGGAATAAGAATGATGAGTCCGGGACCGCGCACACCCGTTACCTTTCCAAGAAAGAAAACGACTCCACGGTCATATTCTTTAACAATGCGAAGTGATAGGAGCACCAGCACAATAACGACTACAGCGATGATGATAAATATAGGGTTCATATATTTAAGTATACTCCTTTCTTTATAGAGTTTTAGCGAACAAAATTGGTGCACCGTGTCCATGCGCGCCTTGGAGAACGACACCCTATTATGCGCAGTCGAACATACCGACTGCGCTCGAAATCTCAACGACTGATGGCTTAATTGAGGCTCTGAGTACAGACTGCTAAACCTTGAGCGGGTTGAAGTCAGTATTGCGATCGTAATAGTCTTCGTCTTCGGCCTTTTTAAGTTTGTTCACTACAGCGTACGTGATCGGTGTCATGACCGTCTCCACGACAATTTTCAGGAACCATCCTGACAAGATCGAAGTAACTAGGATGTTGTTGGGGATGATTGCGTAGAGAGCAATCATATAAAAGAGTGCGGTGTTGGCACCTTCACCCACTATCGTCGAACCTATAGTACGCATCCAGAGATATTTTCCATTGGTCGCAATTTTCATCTTGGCCATTATGTAGTCATTCAGAATGCTACCCGCCCAGACAGCTATCCAGCCACCGAGAAGAATGCGCGGAACCGAACCAAGCACGCGGGCGTAGGCTGGGGCGGCATCAAAACCAGGTGCTGCAGGAAGCCAGACGACAATCTGGTAGACGATGCCGGCAAGGACCGAAGCCAGAAGAACCTGCCACAGTACGCGACGGGCTCTCGCGTAGCCGTAAACCTCCGTTAGTACATCGGCAATAATGAAAGTGATTGGGAAATATAGAACAGTGGCAGAAACGGTAAATATTCCTAGAGAGACGATTTTTCCTGCGGAAACGTCAGAGACTAGCTGAAACGTGACGTACAGAATCGTAAGGATGCCCAAGTATTTGTATTGCTTCATGAACGAAGCGTACCACGGTTCCGAGGTTTGAAACGGTCTACCGCAGCGAGAACTTGGACGCACACAAGGCCGCCAAACGGCGACCTAAATATGTGAGTAAGGAACTCAAAACTAGTAGTCCGACATTATCCAATCTGGTGCCTCCGGCAGGAATCGGACCTACATAATCGGCTTAGAAGTCCGGTGTTCTATCCATTGAACTACGGAGGCAAAATGAGGCGTCTGCCCCATCTTTTACAGCCTAGCGGTCTTACAACGACGGGTCAACAAG
>JBDSUM010000028.1:0-1824 GCA_039927695.1 Minisyncoccota bacterium | reverse complement strand
GCAGAAATGGCAGTCAGCGAAGTTTCAAATTTTATTAATTCAAAAGCGTAGTATGCGGGTTGTTACGTTCGACATTGAAACTGCTAATGCATTTCCGAGTCTTGCCCGGAATGACCTTGCGCGCATGGAAATCTCAATCGTAGGTATTCATGATTCCGAAACAGACGAATACACATCGTACACAAAAGAAGAATTCCCTCAGCTTTGGCCCATTCTTGAACGTGCTGACATGCTCATTGGTTTCAACTCAGACACCTTTGATATCCCTATCTTAAATCGCTACTACCCAGGCGATCTTACGAGTATTCGCTCACTCGACTTACTCGTTGAAGTGCAGAAAGTACTTGGGAGGCGCGTACGACTTCAATCACTCGCAGAAGCGACGCTAAAGAAAGGTAAGGGAGGCAATGGTCTCCAAGCAGTCGAGTGGTGGCAGCAAGGGCTTGTCGATAAGGTACGTAAGTATTGTCTCGAAGACGTAAAAATTACTCGGGAACTCTATGACTACGCCCTTAAACAGGGCGCATTGAAATATAAGGATTTAAATAGTGCGCGAGAATTCAAAATAGATACTTCGAGCTGGACCGAATCACAGGGTGCGAGCACTATGACGCATACGCTTCCTTTTTAGTTTCTTCATAGTTGTCCCCTCCTCGCCATTGTTGCTTTGTAGGCGAGGCGTACAATTCGCCTAGACATGTAACCAGCATGCCAGATTGTGGAGGATGCGATGACTAGGATTGAAATATGCGTTTACCATCCGGTAGAAATGGCGAGGTGGGAACCAGTAGAAACCGAGCTTCGCAACTCCGTTCCTGCATTGTTTGCTTCTTTGCGTGACTGCCCTGACTGTGAATTTGAAATTCGAGGTTGTGTGAGCTCCAAGCTGATCATCTCAGCAAGTTTCTGGGGAATGGGGAATCTTCCAAAAACTGTTCCAACTGGTGGAATATTTCGGAAGGTTGGAGAAACCCTGCAAACTTACTTTTACGATCAAAGAATTGATGTAGTCGATGTCGACTTTCGCGTTCGGCGACTGACCGCACAACCAGGAGAAGCACTGCACTAAGCAGAAATGTCCCGCGCCACACTTTGGCTCGGGACAACTCTTTTGGGGTGGAATTGGTGTAGTACTATATTTCTATATGAACGACGAACAGACCCTCGTGCAAAACCAACGCGAGATGTGGTTTCTCCCTGTAGCGATTATCGGTGCTGGTCTTATTTTGGCCGTTGCGATATTTATGATTCGTCACCACACCGACCCTCGTATTGTTGCAGGTGATCCTTCACTTATGCGTCCCGTAAGCGAGGCTGATCATATCGTCGGAAGTCCAAGCGCGCCTATAATGCTCGTCGAATACTCGGATATTGATTCTTCGTATTCAAAGACGTTTCAGCAAACTATGGAGCAGATAATGGCCGAGTACGCAGCAGGTGGAAAAGTAGCGTGGGTGTATCGTCACCTTCCCCTCATCGATCAGCATGTGCATGCTGCCGACCATGCAGAAGCTGCGGAGTGCATCGCGTCACTTGGCGGACCGAATATATTCTGGCGTTTTATTAGTGCACTTAACGCGCAAGCACCCGGCGATCAGCAATTTGATCCGGCCAGCTATGATACGGTAGTTTCCTCTCTTGGAGTTTTGCCTCAAAGCTTTGATGCTTGTATGGCTGCACACACGTATCAATACCGTGTAGCAAGTGACTTCAGTAATGGCCTTGCCGTGGGAGCTGGTGGAAGTCCATTCTCAATATTAATGGTGAAAGATCAAAAGCCTGTGACGATTGATGGTGCAGTTCCCTATAGCAGCATGAAAAAGA
>JBDSUM010000027.1:0-25138 GCA_039927695.1 Minisyncoccota bacterium | reverse complement strand
TAGTCGAGCGTAAAAGCTCTAATTTAGAGCATCTGCGCCAGCCGAGAAGACGTCTCTATACTTCGTACAATGTATCTTTTACGAATAACTCTCGTACAAAACCAAGAAAGTGGGCTCTTTTCTATCTCGGATGCAAATACCACTTTCCTACTCTTACGATCATTTTGCAGACGTCTGTGCGCTCGTCGGTGAACATCTTTGTAGACTGGTAACGAAGAATTCTATCTACACACGTCGACCTTAAAACCGTCCTAAACCACTTCCCCAAGGTAACTAAAAGATTTCACGGGTTCGTCGGGGAAGTGCTACTTCCCTGTTCAAATGCTTATAAAAAACGAGACCACAAAATGGTCTCGTTTGAGTTGATTACGAATGGTGGTTAAGTTGCACTACCGTCGAGTTTTTCCAGAACCCAGGGACTGTAGAAGGTCGAAAGAATCTCATCTTCAAACAGCATACCGAGTCGAGACAGCTTGAGCACTGGTTGGTTTCCACCATAATTACATTCCAGTAAACCGTACCCAAGCATTTTCTCTGCAAGCCTTTGGTAGTATGCAACGTCCTCGGTATTTGGTGATTGCTCGAACTCAAGCAGTTCCGGTTCTACTCGTCCGGTACGTAGGCCGATAACGTAGGATGCTGCCCGATATTCAAGTTCGTCGAGTGCAAGTCCACTTGTGACGGTGGAATTCCCTGCTTCGATTCTGGCAACATACTCATCGATGTTCGTTGAGTTCCGGAAGAAAAGACCATCCGGTACTTCAAAGCAGCGCGGGTACGAACGCATGTCTACATGGGAATACGCCGAAGCGCCGAGCCCAAGCAAATTGCTACTCACCGACGTTCGTGACTTCTTGAATGGGTCGATGAAGCGTAGATCGCGGACGAAGCGATTTCCATCAACCTGATGATAACCGTTAGCAATCAATTCCTCCCAAATAAGCATGCGACCGAGCAGGGTCGCTTGCTCACCCTCGAAGCCATCAGCACGGTCAATATTCCGGAGCCATTTTCCTTGAGGGGTGTTGGCGAACCGGCCATGGTACCAAGTGATATGCGGTGGCCGCAGTTCACGAAGTGCCACGATGTTATCCCAGACCTCATCTGGTCGCCCTTTGAAGAGCGATTGAATAAGGTCGAGATTCCAGTTGTCGAAAACCTTGCTGGCAATGTCGCACGCGGCGAATGCGGTTTCCCGCGAATAGCCACGTGCTGAAGCCTTCAGCACATCATTGTCGAATGACTGAACACCGAAGCTTAGGCGAGTGACACCAATTTGCTTAAGTGTTTGAAGCTTTTCGAGCCCATCTTTGGCAGTGATCGTGAGAGGACTGCCCTCAATACAGATCTCCGCGTCGGGCACGACGTTGAAATGTGATGTAATGGTTTCGATGAGATCGGTAAGCTGAGAAGTATCAAGGATCAAGGGCGTTCCGCCGCCAATGTAGATCGAGGAGATAGCAGTGTCGGAAGCTTTGAGTTCTTCCGACCAATCCTTGATCTCCATCTTCAGCGCATCGAGATATCGAGCCACACCCTGAATGCGACTAGCCGGGCTATGATTTGTGCCACGATAGTTGCGAACGACGTAGTGACAGAATGTGCAGGTAGTCTCGCAGAATGCGATATGCACATACAAATTTGTTTTGTCACCGTAGTGAATTGGATAGATGTGGTCGCGTGGGCCGAGTTCCTGAAGTGCGTTCAAGGGCGGGTATGTAACCACAGAATGGCTACCTCCTAGAATTGTTCGCTGCATATAGATGCCTGCTTCTTCACGAAGGACCGGCAAGCTGCCTGGCAAACCAAGTTGTGAAAGAACAGCTTTGGCGTTATCAAACGCCTCAATTTTGTCTCTCATTATTCCCTCCTGGTGGTTGTGAGATACTCCGTCAAAGTACAATAAAATATATTCTCTGTCTATTAGTTGATCTCAATGTCCACGTACGCAACCTGAGGGAATTCTGCAGTAATATTCTTCTCGATAACTTTAATACGGTTTCCTACGAGTCGAGGAATACGGTCAGTAGTCTTAAACATGAGCTTTGTAAACTCTGGGAAACTATCCTTGATTTCATCAAATTCTTCCTTGAGATCCCCATCGTCATATATTTCTTCATACAGAGGTGTACCGTTCCATTCAACAGCAGCGAAGATACGGTACTTGTTTATATCGACTGCAACAGACTTAAATTCGATGACATGTTCAATACAAGAATCCATTTCAAGAGCTTCAACGATGTCTTCGATAACATCTTCGCTTAAAGGCTTACCAATGATGTACTGATGATTCTTTAGTATGAGTACGATTGCCAAAATGCCAAGAATAATACCAACGGCAATACCGCCAATTGCGTCGTAGACATTGTTACCAGTCATATAGGTGAGCCACTGCGCTATGAGAGCAAATGCGACACCACAGACCGCCACACCGTCTTCGTAGATGATTGCGAGGAGTACCGGATCTGCATCGGTAAACATGTCCAGGGACATTCTGTTGGTACCACGGAGCTCTCTAAGAGCTATTATGAGTGTGATACTTTCTAGTACGAACGCTACAAGCAAAACAACTATACTGAGCAAGCTTAATGTTTGCGGATGTACTCCCGCGTGGAGCAAGGAATCTACCGAGTGGTAGATTGCGACACCTGAACCTATAAACAAAACTCCACAGGCAGAAATAAGTGACCAGAAGAATCGCTCAATACCGTACCCGTAACCGTGACCAGCGTCAGCTGGCCGCTTAGAGCGCTGAATGCCAATGAGCAATAGCGACTGGTTAAGTGTATCCGCAATACTGTGAATACTTTCCGCAAACATACTGACCGAGCCAGTAGAAAGCGCAAGAACCGTTTTAATAGCGGCTAAAAATACATTGCCGATAAGTGCGGCTATTACTGATGTTTGTCCGTGCACTTTGTTGCCCATAGATTGATTTCTAGATTGTAGCAGAATTATGTGTGAGTAGTATGAACGCGTTTATGCGAGCTTAAAGCGAAAGATACGTTCGATGAGGTCGAGCGTACCAGGAATAACATTGAAAAGCATCGGAATCACGTAGAAGAAGATACTGGCAGGAATATATACGAACGAGCATACGATACCGAGAATGTACGAAACAATGGTAAGAGTTGCCCTAAAGCGAGCTTGCTTTGATATACGCGTGGATACGTCGTTAAGAAGTTCCGGACGTTTACTCACATGCGCAAACATAATACGCATAAGAACAATAATAATTAAGATATTAAGGCCGTATATAAGTGCCGCTGGTTCATTGCGCGAGTATGTTCCCATAAGATGCGCTGAGAACGGTACGAATACGAGAAAGAGTAAGTAGACGAGATTTAACAAATTTAGTCCTCGGTCGATCTTCTTAGTATAGGTGTGAAAGAGAAAGTTGTGATTTATCCAAAAGACGGCAATTACCAAGAAACTAAGCGCAAAGCTTGTTATCGAGGGCAAAAGAATGAGAAGCTGGTTCCAAAGTTCGGCGTTTGAAATAGCTCCCGTATGCTCCGGAAGTCTAATATCGAAAACAAGAATAGTCAGGACGATGGAAAAGACGCCGTCACTTAATGCTTCAAGACGAGCCTTGTTCATAGGTATAACTGATTATACCTTCTTCTTTGAGATTTTCTTTACTGCTTTCTTAACAATTGAGATCTTAGCAGGAGATTTGGATGGAGTAGTACTTTTTTCAGACTTCACTTCCCTGCTATCACTATTTTCTATGGCTTGAGATTTCGCAAGGATCGAAGAATATGCTGCACCCTGGAGTGTGCCAATAAGCATATCGAGCTTTGCGTGAACCGTAGCGAGTTCTTTTTGCATAGCACCGATACGAGGGTCTTCACTTACGACTGGCTTAGGTGCAAAAGTGCGTTCTGGTGCGCGATCAAATCCTCGGTCGTTTCCGCGAGGAGCGTCATCACGCACAAAGCAATCACGGCAGAATACAGGCTTCTTACCGTTTGGCTTGAATGGAACTTCACATGCCTTGTTGCACTTGCTACAGCTTGTTTTAAAGGACTCTGAAGGGCCGCTGTCACGAGCGTTAAAACGAGGTGCTCCGCCACCAAAGCTTGGACGGCTTGAAGACGTGCGAGAAAACGCACGAGGGGTATTGGGACGACTATTGCTGAACTTACTTTTCTTGAATTCGGACATATAGAGGGTGTTATGTAGTACTTCGCATGATTATATCATACAAATTATAAAAAACAAACACAGGTCTTATCTGCACGCAGATTCCTCTAATTTAGACTTCCACTATTTGACGTACTCGGTTGTAATGAGAAAAGAGTACGACAACTCCTGCACAGAATAGTAGATCATGGAGAGCAAGATTGTTGATTCCGAGTATAAACAAATCCACACACAAAAGCAGCGTGGTAAGGAGCAGTATAATCGAGCCAATTCGTATCCACGTTGTGAGAAGCACTACGCCAAGAATGATCTCAACAATACCCTCTATTGATACAACCGTAACTAACGGAAGTGGAAGGAGTGTGTGAATTACTGGTCCAACCAACGAAGTCCACACAGAAATGATGTCTGTGTGAAGTATCTTGTCTGCGCCTATTGCAAGAAGGTACGCTGCAAACAGGAAACGCAGAACCATTATGGAGACGGTGCCAGCAGTAATATGTGCTCGGTATCCGCCCATGAAGTCACTTTTCAAAATAGCTCTCATAACAACTTACGATCGTAGATCAATGGTCGCAGGAGGCTCTGCAGCTATCTCTGCATTGAGACGAGCTTTTGTGTCTTCGTTCATTTTGCGAATCGTTTCAGTCTCGTCATATAATCCACGATTCTGCTTTTTAAGATTCATGATCGTAAAGCTTCGACGAATGATGCTTGGGATAGAGGCAAGAACTCCGAGGAGTACACCAACTGCAGTTGCAAGAATAATAACGAGCGCAAGTGAGCTATCAAAGTGCCACTGAAGGAACGTTAAAGAAACGATCGCATTGTTCTGAAGCGCAAATACGATTGCACCAGCACCAAGAACAAAACCGAGAATAAGTGATATGAATGTCATGGTCTAAGTATACGTTACTGAGTAATGGTCCACGTTGTTCCCGCAATCGGGAATGTCGGCCTCGTTGTTGCGGTAGCCTCTAGTCCTGTGACGCTGATTATGATTTGTGAGCCCGCGTACTGCCCTGCTGTTGCGGAGAGTTGAACTTTAATAGTGAAGAGTTTCATTTCTCCTGGAGCAAGTATTGCGTTGGTAGTTGCTACCGTTATGCCGTTAACAAAGGGAGTGGTTGCTTCGGTACCGCCAACTAATCCGCGTGAACCTCCCTTCTCATCTACGGTCTGAAGACCAATGATTGATACGTCAGGTGCCGAACCATTTTCCTTAAGCCTGAATCCCGTTAACCGTACCGTCGTCGTGCCCGTGTTATTTATTTGAAGATATGAAACTGCCACTATAGAACCTGGGCGCGCGTTTCCACCACTTAATAGTGGTATAGCAGAAGCCACAAGGCTTCCATAACCTGCGACTGTTACAGGTGGTGGAGGTGTCAGAATGACAACAGGTGGTACTACTACGGGCGACGGTGTCTTAACAACCGTTACGGTCTTTACTACTTTTGTCACTACGGGTGCTTTAGGTGTCGTCGTAGCGACGGTAGTCGTTGCCACTATCTCTGGAGTAGTGGTCGCAATTACTTCGGACTGCGTTGTAATTGGTTGAACTGGGTGACTTGTACGAGCGTATAGCGTAAAGCCGCCTGCACCCAGCAGAAGAACGACTATACTAGTTATGACGAGTGTGCGGGTGTTCATGGAGAAAAGGATAGCATGAGAGTACAAGAAGAGCGCCGCGCCTCTGGCGCGGCGCTCTTCTATAAAACATTCCTAGTACTTAGCGAACAACAGTGTCGCCTACGATAGGATCTGAAGGATTGCTTAGGAGCATAACACCACTGTGGATGTCCATGTTTGGAGCCGTTGCAAGTGCCTGAGCTGCAGTATCAGCAGTAACTGCTGCTACCTCTCCTGAAGTGTTTACATAGGCAAACGTTGCAGCGTAGGACATGCTTGGAAGTGCGATAACTGCCGCAAGAGCGAACATTCCGAGTACTTTTTTCATATGACAATCAATTTATATTTAGCAATTACAAGATGGATGCCTACGGCGATCCTGGAGTATGTATACCCTTTACCTCATGAAGGAGTGATGAACGCTTCATGAACGGCTTACAATATAAACGTTTTGAAGTTGTGCCAAAGTGTCAGAATCTGAGATCGAAGGAACGCAATACGCTCCTTCCCAACTACTGTTTGGAATTGATCTTGTGGAATTGTTGAAGTGCCCTGTTCCTGTGGCAGTGCTACGACAGTGTCAGAATGCATCGGTAAGGTGAAGGTAGGTGTAGACGATGCCGCAGGAGTTGTAGAAGCTTCTGGTGTAGTCGTAGAAGTAGTTGCTATTAGATGTACCTGAATAGTCTCGCTCACCGGTGCAGCTAATGCTGCAACATTATTTACAAGTGTATTGGTCGACTTTGGCGTAGCGGCAACCTTTGGCTTTGCTATGGTTGGAATTGTTGGCAATGGTATTGGCTCAGGCTTGAAAGTCGTTATTGGCGTAGTTTCCTGTAGAGTCTGGATAGCGACAGGAACTGGAGTTGGTACAGGAGCTGGGACAGTGACTTCTGCTTTACGAATCACGGGCGGATTAGGGTACGGAGTTCCAAACTCCTGTACCACATACGTAGTTGATTGACCTTCGTATACACCAGTTGCAATTCCCACTCCTATTTCTGTAAATTGAGGTCGAAGAATATTTTCACGGTGGTCAGCAGAATTCATCCACGCAGAAACCACCTCTTCAGACGTCGCGCGGTCTATTACTAAGTTCTCTCCTGCGTTCAGATAGTGATACCCAACCAAACCAAGCCAATACAACGGTGACTTCCCGTCTGGACTTATGTGCGCATAGTAAGAGTTTGCGGCCATATCTTCTGCCTTCAACTGGGCTGCCTGGGTAAGGAGCGGATTCGTCATGAGAGCTGGAAGATGGTCATCAATGCGGTTTTGATTCGTAAGAGCGATAACCTCTGCAGACGAAACAGAAGCCGTAAGCTGCTTATGTGGCACAAAACTCAAAAGATTTTCTACAGGAAAGAGTCCACTAAAGAAAATGACGATTAGCGCAGCTATAGGTAGTGCGATGCGAAGCAATTTCCATGCACGCTCGTTGGTGATCATTGTGTTGTATAATACAACAAAGCTAGCTATATAGCAATAGGCAACCGTAGAACAATACTACTATCAATTCTTACAAATGCCTCGTGAAATGCTGTTTGATGGTTGAGTCGAGCGCTCGGCTGAAGTCGATGGCATGTTTCGGAGAGAGCACTAATTCTGAAATAAGCTGGCCATCGGCAGTATTGGGACGTACGTACGCAAATTGTAGAACGACTGAATCATCAGAGACCGTTACTTGAGTTGCGTTAGAAAACGTTGGCTTTGTGTCAACGGGAATTGAAATGTTTATTTTCTTTTCGAGGAAATCATCCATATTTGTGAGACGTATTAAATTAGTAATGCATTAATTGTGCTTTACCCCAAGATTGTCGAGTCCAGCAGTGTGAAGAATTCCCGTTAAGAAATCAGCAACATATTGCCAGCCTTGCTGAAGCAAGTCCCAGAAAAAGCTAAAGTTTGCCTGAGTTGTCGGTGATTGCACTAAATGCTGAAGCGAAATTCCAAAGAATGACAGGATCAGGAGCCCCACAACGATGTAGATAATAAGCTTTACCATGCCTAGTAGTATACTCTATCCACTATGGCAAAAACTGAGAAAACCACTATTTCTGAGGCTGATATTCTTAAGCATCTAAAGAAAGTGGATCCCTTACTCTATAAAGCTGCCCTCCCCCACCGCGGGATGGTTTTGCCGCGAGCGCAACCTAAACGTAGTAATAATGAACTGTTTAAATCACTTGTGTCATCAATTGTGAGCCAGCAGCTTTCAACGAAAGCTGCTGCAAGTATTTTTGCTCGACTGGTTATGACAGTTGGCGGGAAGCTCACGCCAAAGACAATAGTAGAAACACCAGATGCAGCGCTTCGTACAGCTGGTCTCTCAGCAGCAAAAGTTAAGAGTCTCAAAGAACTCTCGCAGACAATTCAGAATGGCGAGCTCAACCTTCTCAAGCTCCGTACGAATACTTCGGAAGAAGCAGTTACAAAACTCTCCAGCATCTGGGGCATCGGTCCATGGACCGCTGAAATGTTCCTGATCTTCGCACTCGGCTCGCCAGACGTATACTCCTCTGGCGATCTTATACTGGTACGCATGCTTGAGTCGCTCCATGGTCTCCCAGTAGGTACGCTAAAGACAGAATTAGAGCAACGCGCTGCTGTCTGGTCCCCGTATCGTTCTTATGGCTCTCTACTCTTATGGCGCCTTAACGACCAAAAGAAATAAGATATACTTTTGATATATGTCACTTGAATCAAATCCAAACCGAGCACCTGTGCCAGGTCCAGAAAGCATTCCCACCCAAGCTAAGACCACTAATCAATTAGAAGTGGGAGATTATATCGTTGAATACGGAGACCATCTCCTAAGTAAAGACGGCGGTAATGGTAATCAAATGTTGCTTATCTTTAAGAAAGGCCTTAAGAGCCTTGTCGATGTAGACGAAGAATTCCACGTTAGTTAGAAAACTCTTAAGAATTTCTTTATAGGTACGAAATTGGATTGAGGTACGCGTTAAGCGGTGCGACTGGCATGCTTGCATTTGCACAGGGAGTGTTCGCTCCCTTGAATTGATTGAGGGTTAGTATTTGAATACCCGCAGATGCGTACACGCCAAAGTGAAGGTGCGGTCCTGTCGCGTAGCCAGTCATACCGGAGTACCCGAGTGTTTGTCCGGTGGTAACGCTCTGCCCGGCTGAAACAGTTATCTGCGAAAGATGGGCGTACACGGTAGCCAGACCATTGGCATGCTTCACGGCAACCCATTTACCGAATGAATAGCATTGTGCTCCTGAAGAACTAAAGGAAAGATCGGTGTTCCCTGTGCCGAGCACGGTGCCAGCCAATGCTGCTTGTATGACGGTTCCCACTGGCATACCAATATCGATACCGTTATGGCCACTACCATTGTATGCTCCTGATGCAGCGAATGCAGTATTACCAAAGTACTGCGTTACGCAGAAATTATTTCCAAGCGCACCTGCCTTACCCAAACACGACTGCGCAAATGTCGGAGAGAACGGCCATGCAAGAATACCTTTGCCCACTGTAGGAATACTTGCCTTACCGACAGACTTGAGCTGACTCTCAAGTGAGTTAAGTTCTGCCTCAAAAGCTTTTTCCTGTGCCTTCTTTTGGGCAATGAGAGATTGATAGCTTGATTCTTGATTCTTGGTTTGAGCAAGCAATTTATCTTTCTCAGCTTTCTTAACGTCCAGTTCTTTCTGTTGTGTTGAAAGTTGCGTATCAAGAGTTGCAAGTTGTTGGTGGGTTGTGCTGACTACCGCTTGTTGTTCGCCAAGTTGGGCTTTCACACCAGAGAGAAGTGAAGCGTTCGTACGAAGCGCATCTCCGACAGCAAGAGACGAATCCGCAGCAGCCCACGCATCAGAAAAAGTATCTGAACTAATCATTTGTTCAACAATTGATTTGCCGTCCGTAACGTTCATGTCACGAAGCGACTGCGCAAGTGATTTTTTATCCAACTCTATCTGGTACTGCTTCTGCGATATTTCTCCTGATAATTCACGGAGCTTAAGCTCACTCGCATCCATCTTATTTTGAGTAACTTTGATTTGGCTTGTCGTTTGAGCACGAGACACATCGATAGTCTTTATCGCCGTCTGAAGTGTTTGGTGCTGTGAGCCAAGAGTATTGAGTTGTCCTTGATAGGTAGAGATTTCTTTTTGCAGATCTGCGATCTGCTTATTGTGAGCATCGATCTGAGCTTGTAAGTCAGACGAACCAGTTGTTGCCTGCGCAAAAGAAGTCTGAGGATTGAGTTCTGAAAGTACCCCCGCAAAAGCAAGGCTGCCGAAAAGCAATATAAAAAGACTCAATAAAGAACGCACGTTCATTACCCTAGTATATCAAGAGCAGTACGTATTCGGGAAGAGCTCTCGGCAGCTCCAAGTATGGAAATAAGGGTAAAAGGGTCTGGTGATCGCTCTTGTCCCGAAAGTGCATAGCGAAGTGGCCAAAGCACAGAACCACGGCCTCCCTGCTCTTTTTGAATAGTGTCAGCGTACGGCATAAGCATTTCCTTGATGGAATCAGCTGCTGCGTCTTCATGAAGCGTAGAAATGAGTTCGAGTATAGCTTCGAGATGTGTTTTAGTGTTGTCAGTACCCTCTGCCGGAGCTTTTGAGGTAAGAAGTTCCTTATTAAGTGTTGGAGCCTCAAAAAGGCATACTAATTCCCCCGCAAGCATGTCGCGTGCTTCTCCAAAGGTATATGCACGTTCCTTTAATATAGGGACAGCCTTGAGTAGTTTTGCTTCATCAGGCGCAGTGAGCTCACCCTGTTGTACGAACGCTCCATCACTTAGCTTTCGCATCCACTCGCGATTTATGAACAATAGTTTGTCTTCATCGAACTGCGCGCCGCTTTTCTGTACACGTTCAATGTCAAACTCACGGAGAAGGTCTTCTGTGCTGAGCACTTCATTGTCTCCGATTGGGTGCCAACCTAAGAGTGCGAGGAAGTTAAGCATCGCTGCAGGAAGATATCCTTCAGCTCGATAGTCGAGGATGTCTTTAGCTCCATCGCGTTTGCTAAGTTTCTTTGTGCCTGACTCACCAAGAATCGGCGGAAGTGTAGCAAATGTTGGATAGGGTTCGCCAAAAGCATCATAGAGCGCGAGAAACTTTGGTGTTGAAGCAATGAATTCCTGACCACGCATAACATGCGAGATGTTCATGGTGATGTCGTCGACTACGTGTGCGAAGTTATATGTTGGATATCCATCACTTTTCACAAGAATGAAATCGTCGAGTGCCTCTTCTCCCGCTGAGAGGTCTCCCATAATCAGATCGTGCCATTCGTAACGCTTTAGTTCAGGAATACGAAAACGAAGTGGTGTCTTTCCATCCCATTCTTGCGTTACATCAGGGCGGTGATCACGGTACAGAAACGCACGCTTTTCACTTTCTGCTTGTGCTCGGAATTCCGATACCTGTTCTTCTGTATATGGATCGGGATACGCAAAGCCAGCTTCGATAAGCTTCTGGGCATACGCTCGATAAATTATGAGGCGTTCAGATTGTATGTACGGTGCATACGGACCGCCCACATCAATACTTTCATCCCACTTGATACCAAGCCACTGGAGAGATTCCATGAGGTGACCAATAGAACCTTCTACTTCACGTTCCTTGTCAGTGTCCTCGATGCGTAAAATAAACTCACCTCCCTTTTGTTGGGCAAAGAGCCATGCATACAACGCAGTGCGGGCGCTTCCTACGTGTAGGAAGCCTGTAGGACTAGGAGCGAATCGTGTGCGTACGTGAGTCATGGTTATTTCTTAGCTTGATGTGAGATCGTAATGCGAAGGAGTTCTTCTGCGATTATTCGCGCAGCATCTGGGTTTGCGAACGGTGCACCTCGTTCACTCATATGTTGCATGATTGTCTTGTCGCTCGTGATGCGCTTAATCTCTGAAGCGAGGATGTGTGGTGCGAGGTTGTCTTCTTCAAGCACCTCGGCTGCGCCGAGGTGCGCATATGAATACGCATTTGTGCGCTGATCGTGACTCACTGACTCTGGAATCGGAATAAGTATTGCGGGTTTCTTCCAGAGTGCAATCTCAGTGATAGATGTTGACCCAGCGCGGGAGATCACGAGCGAAGCTGCGCCAGCAGCTTCGCGCATTGATTCCTGCGAAAGGTATGGGAATACATGATACCTGTCCTTGTGCGCACTCTTTTCGAGAATCACTTTTGCTGTCGACTCTGTCTCTGCAAAGTTATTCTTTCCTGTTTGATGAATGACGTTTACGCTCTCAACGATATCTACGAGTCCTCCAAGTATCGTCTCGTTAATACGCTTTGAACCAGTTGATCCCCCAAGTACAAGTACTGTTGGTACACTTGAATCCAAATGTAGTTCCTGGGCAGCACCTTCTGGAAGTGGGTGTGCAAGTGCTTCGCGAATAGGAATACCTGTTAGCGCAATCTTTGATCGCAACTTCTCAGGGAAATACGCGATAGAACTTTCGTAGGTAACGGCAATGTGTGTCGCGTATTTTGCAGCAAGAAGTGTCGCTCGACCAGGCTTTGAGTCAGACTCATGAATTACTATCGGAATACGCAACCAGTGCGCAGCAACGACAGTCGGAACACTTGCAAAGCCTCCTTTAGAAAAGATCACATCAGGTGGCTCTTGAAGTAAGTGGAAGAAAACACGTGATGCTCCCCAGAGTGTCGCAAAGATTCCTGTGAAGTTAGCGAAGGAAGCGTATCGGCGCACCTTCCCTGCAGGAATGGCGGTAAAGCTAATGTCGTTCTGGAAGAGAGCTTGCTGATCATACGGATCACAAGAAATGAACTCGAGGGTCGGAGCGACAAGATGTTGCTCGCGCACTAGGGTGTGGATGGCTTCAGCAACCGCAATGAGCGGATAGAAGTGTCCACCTGTTCCCCCGCCTGTAAATATGATTTTCATACGTGTTTACGCCATTATACCACTTATCGTCTTACTTTCTTGTACGCAGCTAGTTCGAATGCTACCCCAACGATGTTAATGCTTACAGAGTGATTTGTAAAATTCAAATAATATGGTATATTGCGGCAACTCATCTCACGTGAGATGAGTTGCCGCGCCCAGGCACTATAAACGGGCTGGAGTAGTAGTTCCATGACAAAGACAAATATGAGCGGAGCTCAGCAGACTCGCATCTGCCGGATAATTACTCGTGAATTGAGGGCTGAATTCGCTCTTCACGATGCTGCTGCAGGCGAGCGTCTTGAGCAGGAAGCGATGATGTCGGAATTTATTAGCGACGTCATTGTTGCTGTGCGTAAGGGTTTGGTAAAGAAGCCGGATTTATTCGCTTCTGCCACGACCTATGCTATTAGCGCGGCTGCTGGTAAGGAAACCAAAATGTGTCTCGTTGGCGAGCACTGGATGGGTGTTCGTAGCGGTAATTTCAGCAAATGGCTTCCCGCCTTTCAACCAAAGGCCGATGCTAGCGTAATCACGGTTCTAAAGCCAAGCGGGTTTTGGACGTTCGTGGATGCGGTCGTCTCAATACTAAAGGCCTCACCTAATACGCCACCCACCACTATCGGGTCGCTGCTCAAGACTCACGGCCATACTATGACTTTGCCACAAGTTGAATTGATGGTTGAGGCTACTAGGCGTGGACAAAAGACCGGCATGCTCACTAATGGTCATGCAAACTTTTTCTTCTTGGAGAAGGAAGATGGAAGCATCTCTCTCGGCAGTGTGACTTGCGCTGTCAACGATCCTCGTTGGGGTCAATACATCTATGAACTTTCCAAATGTGGCGATTATAAACAGGACGATGTTTATCGACTCATGCTCTGCAATATGGATCCTTCGAAACTTGGGTTTTAGGTTCAGGATTCGAGCTTTCCCAATACCCCACCGACGCAAGCGCCGGCGGGGTATATTTTATACCAAATATTATGCGTCGATATCAAATTCTAGGCACAACGCCGCATGGTCTGAGACTTCCTCGGGCAATACTTTGAAATCTTTAACGTTAACTTCTTTACGTATGAGCATGTAGTCGGCAAATTTCTCTGCCTTATCGTAAAAGCTAGTGCGAGTAGACGTTATGCTATGAGTCTTTATAAGATTTTCAAGGCCTGCATCCTCGAGTTTCTTTAGACTTGCAGTGTTGGGTTTAAGATTAAAATCTCCGCAAAGAATAAGAGGATTTTCGATAGTGCGAATAAAATCGTTAATTTTATCAGACTGCGCCAGCCTATCATCAGAATCATCTTTCCCCTGACCATTCCAAAGACCATGAAAATTAATAACAGTAACTGGTTTAGTACCAGAAAGGAATGTTACGTATTGAATGTTACGCGCATGTTTTCCAATATCTTTCACCTCAGGCATGTACCCCTTTGATAAATGTACAAACACCTCTCCTTCTTCAAGAATTGAAATATCCTTTCGTATAAATATACATAGTCCATAGTGATCGCCATGTTGAGGACGGAAATATGATTGATGGTTAGGAAGGGTTGCGGTAATTTCTTGTAGTCCATGAATCATAATCTCTGAATGGTCTATAGGCTTCCCTCCAGCCATTACTCCTTCAAGTTCTTCATATCGATCTGACCACACTTCCTGAAGACAAAAGATATCTACCTCATCTCGACACTGTTCAAAAAACGTAAGCAAGCCTGCCTTCCCTGCGCGGCCGCCCCATATATTCAAACAAACAACTTTCATAATGAATTAAAGCCGGTCCCTATATTTCTCTAGTGCGCCGGGGAATTGAGAATGAAGAGGACTTGGTAGTGAGTCGAGTGTGAACCAGCCGAGTTCGTCACATTTGTGAGGTTCTCCGATTGCTACCTTGTCGCGATCGACTAGTACCTTAAAGTCCAAGGCAATCCAATGGGTTGGTGTGCCGTCTTCAGTAATGCGGTGCACGTCTCGATACCCAAGGAATTCTTTCTCTAAGATTGTCGTGCAGTATTCTTCGGCAATTTCCTTTTCAAGCGTTTCCTCAACAGTGTCTTCGAATTCAATACCGCCGCCTCCCTCGTCCCACGTACCGTGCTCATCGCGGCAATTAATACTTCGTTTTGAAAGGAGATAATTTCCTTTCCCGTCATGGCAGAAAAAGGTAGCGGTGTTTCCAATGCAGTCGATCCCTTTCTTTATAGTTGGTTCCATAAATATAGTGTTACGTAGCCGCACGTTTCTTTCCTCGATTAGCGGCGACGTTCAGAATGATACCCACAGAGGCGAGCGCGGCCATGAGTGCGGTACCACCGTGACTAATAAATGGCAATGGGAGTCCTGTGAGGGGGAGAATACCTAGCAATGCACCAATATTCAAGAATGCCGAGAACGTAATAAGTAGCGTAAGTCCTGTGGCGGCAAGAGAACCAAACATTGTAGAAGCTTCGCTAGCAATCATAAGACCGCGCATCGCAAAGGCAACGAATAACAGTACGAGCAACACCGCCCCAATAAACCCAAACTCTTCTCCATACACCGCAAACACCGAGTCGCTCTCAGCCTCGGGCAAATAATTAAACTTCTGAACACTCTGGCCAAAGCCGCGACCTCCCCACCCACCTGAACCGATAGCAATAAGCGATTGTTGAATATGGTACCCGCTTGTCTGTGCGTTATTCGATGGGTGCACGAACGTCATGATGCGATCTTTAAGGTACGGACGCACAAGCACCAGTATCGTGAGCAAAACAATGCAGCCAGCAAGCATGATGCCAAAGTCACGCCACGGAGCTCCTGCGAGGAAATACAAGCACGCAGCGCTCGCTGCAATGATAAGCATTGTGGATGTATTTGGCTCCAATAGAAGCAGTCCACACGGAATACCAACAATGATCAAGAATGGTACAAGTCCTGAACGAATCTCTCGCACTTTATCTTTTGCATGAGCTAGATAACTCGCGAGCATAAGAAGCACAGTGATCTTCAAGAATTCTCCTGGCTGAATGGTTGTGAAGCCCAAATTAATCCAACGACGTGCACCGTTAAGGGTTAATCCAACGTGCGGCACGAATACAAGGAGCGTAAGAATGATACTTGCTACGTACATAGGTACGACGAGCGAAGCGAGCCGCTTTGAAGAGATATATCGAAATATGGCGAGCGCTATAAGTCCCGGTATAAGACCAAGCACTAACTGAGACACTACCAAGTGCCATGGCGAGGAGTTAACACGAGCAAGGAGTCCAAGCGTCGCAGAAGAAAACAACGCAATACCTCCAACTACAAGCACCAGCACAATACTGGCGAATATCCTGTCTCCCGAGAATTTCATGTGTTCATAATAGCAGGCCTAAAATCTGTTACTCACAGTTTCCGGAATGATGGCGGTAGACTGAAACAATATTGGAAACTTTCTGCAACATGTGATAGCTTTTGTCTAGGCACGATGAGGGGGATGTATGACCGAAACGAGAAAACGTGAATGCGGCGGCTGTACTGCTTGCTGCTATACGCACTCTGTTGCAAAACAAGGCACTCCAGTCACTCGTATGTTCGAATGGTGTGAGCACTGCGTTCAAGGATCCGGTTGTTCAATCTACAAGGAACGACCATTTTCCTGCAGCGTCTATAAATGCGCTTGGCTTGCAAGTTCACTCTGGAGTGAGAATATGCGACCCGACCGATGGGGTATCGTAATTGACACCCTGGATATTCCTGGTGAGCAAGTAATACTGCTTTACTTCTGGGAATATACTGAGGGCCGTTACGCAGATCATGATGTGCAACAGATCATCAAAGGACTTGCAGAAACTGGAAAGTTCATAGTTGTTGGAAGACCTATGAATAAAGAACAGGAATTCCACTTTCCTTCAACAATGACGGAAGAGGATAGCATTCGATTTGCTGAATCAATTACAACGTACTTTGAATCTCGGGAAACAGAAGCCAAGGCCGTCGGAGCATAATTCGACGGCCTTTTGTATTGCTTACACACTCCTCAAACCACTACTTCAACAGCGCAATCGCAATACCGAAGATACTCGCAATAATAGTAATGAGCCAGTAACGCATCGTTACCTTGTATGCAGGCCAACCAATAGCTTCGAAGTGGTGGTGAATAGGAGCAATGCGGAAGAGTTTCTTTTTAAATACTTTCTTCCAGAATACTTGGAGCACATTCCCCACTACTGTTGCGAAAAGAGGTAGCGCGATAATAGGAAGCACAGCAACACCCACGCCGTCACCAAGTGAATCTGCGGAGAATGCTGTAACGGCAAGTGTGAGTGTTAGTGCCATCGAGCCTGTTTCAGAAAGATAGAAACGTGCGGGCGGAATGTTGAACCAAAGGAAGGCAAAAGTCGCTCCTGAGACCGTTGCGGCAAATGCTGCGAGTGACACTTGGTTTTGTGCAAAGGCAATGCCTGCGTATGCCATGAAGATGATAGCAAATACACCGCCGGAAAGACCGTCGATGCCATCTATTACACCGCTGGCATAGAGTGCGAGTACTACGAGTACGAAAAAGAGAATGAAGAATCCACCGAGTGGGATACTTCCGAAGAAAGGAATACCCACACTCGATACACCAAGCTTTGCGTAAAACCACCAACCTCCGAAGACGCCAAAGGCAGCAACAATCAAAAGGCGCCAACGCATGGAGAGTCCACCCGTGCTTGATCGGATCTCAAGTAAGTCATCAATCATGCCGGCAAGACCACCAACAAGAAGCGCGAAGAGTGGTAGCCAGGTTTGTCCACGATTAATGAAATCAAGTCGTCTGAAACTTGGATCAAGGAACATACCAATTACGGCGATGACGATTGCTGTAATAAAGACCGAACCCCAGACCAATATGCCGCCCATGCGTGGCGTGGAAATCTCTCGTTCCTTATGAAGACTGTCGAAAAGCGGCGTACCATTACCGTCACCAATCCCCTTTCCTTTTCCACTCTTTTTCTTCCACGCGTGATTCTTGTACAAATAGTGCGCGAGGATGGGTGCGCCTCCAATGCCCACGGCAAATGAAAGAACGAATGGAATGAGCACCCGCGCTGCATCAAAGAAAAGAAGGGATGAGTTCATGGAGATTATTGAATTTATTGCGCTTTCGGTGAGACACCCGCGAATTGCGCAAGTGTTGCGTGCATCAAACGTTCAACATCGGTGAAGCGTGCATCGCGTGTAGAGCCGAGCACGACGATAGCAACCGGGTGATCAATGCCTGCATCAAATATAATAACAAGGTTTCCACCTGCAAGGTCGGTGAAGCCAGTTTTCGACATTAGAATGCCCGGGATCTGTGTAGTGTCGGGATTAGTATTGTGGAGCGAATGGACCACACCTGCGATGGAGCGAATGGTGACGGAGGGCTTGGTCGTTGCGCCAGCAATAACCGGCGCACGCTTTAGGAACTCATTCGCAAGCTTCGCAACATCTCGTGCTGTGCCATACCCTCCTGAAACCTCCGTATCTATGTCGAGCCCCGTGCCGTTTGTGGCCGTAGTGCGTGAAAGGCCGGCATCACTCACCGCTTGGGCAAGGAATTGTTCAATCGTGAGTGACTTACTCGCCGCCGCCGCTTCTGTTACTGCTTGCGCTGCATCGTTCGACGATGCTACGAGCGCGAGTCGCGCAATATCTTTAAAGTAAAATGTTTCCCCTTCGCTGAGACCATAATCACCATCTTGAGCAAGCGACGAGCTTGAAATGGTAACGACTGCATTGGGAGCCAGTGCGCTCGCCGCTGCATACAAGCTGAGTAGTTTTGTGAGTGATGCTAACGGTAGTACTTTGTCAGCACTTTCCGAATACAGTGTCTGACCAGTTGAAAGATCAACAACGATAGCTGCTTGTCCCGATATCCGCATACCTGCAAAGGCATTTGGAGATGTAATCTCTTTAGAAGTTGTCGCTATAACAACGGCTGCAGGGAGATCAGCAGGAGGTTCTTTGCGTGAGTAGTACACGGCGACGAATGCCAGTGCAATGCCAACAAGAATGAGAATGCCAAATGACAGCCAGAGTGTTCGCGCACGTGACGAGTGTAACGAAGATTGCGTTGAAGAACGAGATACCATAAAACTATGCGACTTCTGAACTAACTTCTGCTGCTGCGTGATGTGCTCCAAGTGTTCCAGAGAGTTCACTAAAACCTGGAAGGTCTTCGCGCTTTGAGATTCCCAGATGTGCGAGCGCGTCGATGGTTACTGTGTAGCGTGCGCGGCGTTTGTCACTCTCGTCTGCCGAACGTTCAACCAACCCACGAAGTAACAGTGAGCGTAGTGCTGCCGTCGAGTTAACACCGCGCACAAAGTCCACTTCTCCACGGGTAGCTCCATTTTGATACAACACAATTGCAAGCGTCTCTAACCCTGCCTTTCCAAGGTCACGTGAAAGTTCACTTTGACGAAGTTTTTCAACGACAAGCGAAGCATCAGGGCTCGTGCGCAATTCAAACTCATTGTCGGTAATAACGAGTGAAAGACCTGTTCCTTGAAGCTCATCCTGAAGCTCAGTCACCGCTGCCTCTAGCATCTCTTCGGGGATCTCTAGCAGAGAAAGTACCCGTTTCTTCGGCAATGCCTCTCCAGAAGCAAATAGGAGGGCCTGGAGCGTGTGTGGGAGGGATAACGCCATATATAACAACAGAATACCTCAGAAATACCCCTCAGGCCACCACCTTTACTTGAATATGTTTGCGAGTGCACCCTTGAGGAACTCCTCACCAAAGTCACGACCCTTCTTCCAAAGCTGGGTGAATGTCGGTGAACGTTCAGGTGTGTAGAGAGTCGTATAGGGATTTTTCTTGTGCGCAATAATGTCGCGGAAAATCATCGCAGAGATCGCGCTATACGTCATGCCGTTTCCAGAGAATGCTGTGGCAATGAGATTCCCAGGGCGGTACTGACCAATGAATGGTAGTCCGTCTACTGACTCAAGGATAAATCCACTCCAATTACGCACTACGGGATAGCGCTTTCCGAATAGGTCCTCAGCGTAGTCTTCGAGTACGTCAAAGTTTTTCTTGTTCATTGGTATTTCTGCGCGATGGTCTTCCCCGCCAATGATAATGCGATCTTTTCCTTTTGCACCTTTGCCAGCATCTACGCGGAAGTAATGGTACGGGTTATCCATATCTTCATATGTTCCTTCAGGGTATTTCCCTTTTGGCACCTCAAGCTCCAAGATATAACTCTTATACATACCTTTCTTTAGAAACACTTCGGACGGATTGTTGAATGGTTGGTAGGTCGCAGTGATAGTCCACTCGGCAGTGACCGAGTACTTTCCTGCGACGACGGTAAAGGGACCAGTTCCCGTAATATCTTTAACCTCTGTCTGCTCGTAGAGTTCTACGCCCATTTTCTGAAGTATGGGAAGAAGCCCTGCAATAAATTTGCGGTCATGGTACTTACCCTGTTTGTTGATGGTCATCACGCCACGATTCTTGAAACCGAGTTCAGCTACCTTCATAGTTACGTCGTACTTCAGCTTCTTCATTTCACCGAACTCACTATCGAGATCTTTTCGTTCGCGTGAGTCGTTCGTATAGACGTAATTCTTACAACGTACGAATTCGCACTCTATTTTTTCGCTCTTCACTATCTTTTCAATAAGATCGATGGCTTCACCGTGAGAGTTCCAAATTTTCTTGGTGTTAGCTTCACCAAACATTTCTATGAGATCGGCGGTATCGGTATCAATAATCTGAGAAAGAAAGCCAGTTGTGTAGCCTGTAGCCTTGCTTGCAATACGGTCTTTTTCGATGACTACGACTTTCTTACCTTCTTTCGCGAGTACGTAGGCACTCAGGAGGCCAGCAAGACCTCCTCCGATAATTGCAACCTCGGTTGCAACGTCCTTTGTTAGTTTTGGAAACGTCGTAAGCGGAGCCGTTTCAATCCAGGTCGATGTTTCTTTTGTTTTCATTTCCTCATCGTAACCCGACTTCTATGAGTAATTCATGAGCAGGTATTATAGTGGGAATATGAAAAGGCACCTCTACCGCTGGTAGAGGTGCCCATGATTGTCACGTCGTATATCGACAATAGCTCAGAACTTGCCGCCGTGCTTGTTGGCGAAGTCGATCGCAGTTGCGTTGACTTGGTGCCACTCGTCCATGGTGAGCCAGGAGCAATGCCCCTTATACCTCACCTCCGTGCACGCTCCGTCGACGATCGTCATGCTGCTGGCCACTGATGTGCCGACATGGCCCATGAAGACGGTAACAGGGCCGCCGTGTTCCCCGCGTGTGAGCGTCAGGTAGGTTGCCCGTTTAATGCCTTCGCCATTGTGCAACGCAAAAGTCATCGCCCAGCGATGGCCATTGGAGAACGCCGGTTTGTGGATGATCTTTTGTGCGATCGGCAGGTTGGTCATGTCTGCGAGCGATTCGTCCAGCGCCGTCTCGAAGCCGAGCTTCGTGATCGGAACCAGTTTGTCTGACGAATCACAGGCGCTGAGCGATGCCGAAGCGATTGCGATCGATGCGAGAAGTAAAAAACGATGCATTCTGAATCTCCCTAGTGAGACAAAGGACAACTCCCTTGCTGCATATATGATGGAACATCTATTGCATTATGTCAATGCTAACCGTAGCGCGGCATCGCTGCGCTGGTATTGGTGATTTGAATATCATTGAAATGTCCGTACTGTGCGACTTCTACCGTTCCCTGCTTAACAAGTTCTAGAAGCGCGAGGAACGATACAATCACTTCGACGCGCTCGGTCTTGCTTCCTGTGAATTCTTTAAAGGAAAGTGTAAGTGCGCGCTCAACGCGCACGCGAAGTGTGTCCATCATTTCTTCAATAGATACCATCGGACGGATGCGTGCCTCAGGGAGTTTTACTTCGGTCTCACGAGCGGCGAGCGTGTCGCGCAGCGCACGCTCGAGAGCTTCGAGAGTCATGTCGCGCGACGGAGAGAACACTGCTTCCGGAGCTCGTTCTCCGCGTGACACCATAGTGCGGATACCAAAGATACGAGCTAGCTCACGTGCTGCTGCTCGTGCCTTTTCGTATAACTCAAGACGATGTTTAAGGTCTTCAACATCTTCCTCTTCCCCACTTGAGAGCTCAAGGTCAGGAAGTAACGATCGGGACTTTATGAGGAGGAGTGTTGCAGCAACACCAATGAAGTTCGCCGCATCTTCCATGGGGAAATGCTCACCACTACGCACGTGCGTTATGTAGTCGTCCGTTACCTGCGCAAGCGAGAGTTCGTTCACTAGCAGCTTACGCTTCTCGATCAAATCAAGAATAAGCTCGAGCGGCCCTTCAAAAGCGTCGTGCTTTACGATGAACTCCCTTTTCTGTTGGTGCTCAATTGGTGTCTCCATTCTAGTTATGACTCTTCTGATGTTGTTTCAGAAAGTCGTGTGTCGATGCGGTTGATGTCTCGTGGGAAGAGTGTCGCTTCCTTTACGTTAGCGAGATTCAGGAACTTAGCAGTTAGTCGTTCAAGACCCATGCCCCATCCTCCATGAGGCGGGATTCCATATTTGAAGGTTTGAAGATAGTACGAGAATTTCTCAGGATCAAGACCTTTCATCTTGATACCGTCGATAAGATTCTGATAGTCGTGCCTGCGCTGTCCGCCAGTGGTGATTTCAATACCGCGGAACAAAAGGTCGAAGCCATTTGTGTACCCTGGATCTGTAGGATCTTCGAAGGTGTACATCGGACGCTTTGAAACTGGATAGTGCGTGACAAAGATAAAGTCAGAATCATGGTTCTTCTTAGACCATTCACAAAGCCATCGTTCATCTTCTGGCTCTAGATCTGGTTCAGTACGTGAGTCCTTCCCTGTTTCTGTAAAGATAAGTTCCTGTGCTTCACGAAGCTTCATCGATGGGATGATTGCAGGTACGATAGGAACTTCTGCATTTAGAAGCGTAAACTCTGATGCACAATGCTCAGCAAGGTGCTTTGCAATATATGCCATGAGCTTTGTCTCAACAGCCATGACGTCTTTGTGATCACGAATGAATCCCATCTCAACATCGAGTGACGTGTACTCGTTGAGGTGTCGTGTGGTGCTGTGCTTTTCAGCGCGGAATACGATTCCTACGGAGAACACACGCTCCAATGCACCAACCATTATCTGCTTATAGAGCTGAGGACTTGTGGCAAGGTGTGCGGTCTTTCCATAAAAATAAGGAACCTCGAATACTTCCCCGCTACCTTCAGCGTCGTCACCAATAAGTTTTGGTGCTTGGAATTCTGTGAAGCCTTCACTCGTTAGGAAATCACGATATGCCTTTACGATGTGTGACTGTACTTTGAAAATTGCACGAGCACGGTCGCTGCGGAGTGTATATGGTAAATAATCGAGATAGGTATCGAGATTTACTTCTGCGCCCAGCTCGAATGGTAGCTCAGCAGGAGCTGACAAAACTTCAATCCCCTTCACCTCAAGCTCGATGTTTCCATTAACTTTGTCAGCCTGTACGTTGCGTTCAGGACGAGCATTCACGATGCCTGTAACGGTTACCACATATTCAGCACGAACAGACTTTGCAGTCTCCATGAGAGCTACGGCCGCTCCGTCTTTTGCAGGAAGTACGACTCCTTGCACTATTCCAGTGCGATCACGAAAATCAAAAAATACCATCTTGCCTTGGTCACGTCTAACAGACACCCAGCCTGAAATAGAGACTGTTTCGCCTATATGGCCTCCTAACTCCCCTATCAGAATACGTTCGTTCATATAGGGATAAAATAACACGCCCGCCCTGAATCTCAGAGCGGACGTTTGCTGGTGTTACCGGTCACTATATTGGATAGATCTCTTCATCGAAAGAGTCATAGGGCTTGTCCGGCGAAGATGTGTGGGTAAAAGGATCCCACGACTGGATTGGGGGCTTTTTGTCTCTATCGGCTTCAGGTGCCTTTTCTTCGTTTTTGTTCTCTGCGGGTTTATGCCCGGCAGGGTTCTCCTTGTTTTCCATACGCTTCCTCTCCATACTCGGATACGGTTTCGTTCCCCAGTAGATAACCTATAGGAAATGCTAAAGGTTGCAAGCCTACGAGACCCCCACAGCTTTGCGCACTTCAATCATCTTTTTTGATGCTCGAGCACGCGCTTTTTCAGCGCCACGTGCGAGTGCATCGGTAATTGCTGACGGGTTTGTTTCCAGAGCTTCATATCGTTCGCGCATTGGTGCAATGAAGGCATTAAGGTCTTCGATAAGTGCGAGTTTAAGCGCTTGGTACTTCCCTTCGTGTTCTTTGTAGAGTGACTCAAGTTCAGCTTCACTCTTTATGAGCTTATGAATTGCGTATACATTTTCTGGACGACTTTCTCCAGAATCAGTAACGATACTCATTACTGCTTCGGTTATTTTCTCGCGGCTCGCAAAGAGCGGAATCGTATTGCCATAGCTTTTGCTCATCTTACGTCCGTCGGTTCCTGGAACAATTGCTACGTCGGGCATTATCATTGGCTCAGGAAGAATAAACATTGGAGCTTCTGTGTTTGCAAAGACTCGATTAAACTTCTCAGCCGTGTCGCGCGCATACTCCACATGCTGCTTCTGATCTTGCCCTACCGGTACAACGTTCGTGTCATATAGGAGAATATCTGCCGCCATAAGCATTGGATAGTTAAAAGTACCAACGCTAATCTCTGCGCCTTTAGCTTCTGCATCCTTAAAGGCATGCGCACGTGAAAGGTACGGCATGGTGGTTATCGTGTCGAAGATCCATGCGAGCTCTGTGTGCTCAGGGACATCTGATTGTTTGAAGATGGCAGACTTCTCTGGATCGAGGCCCATAGCAAGGAACGTGCGCACGAGGTCATGCATGAGTTCTTGCATCTGGCTCGCGTTCTGTATGAAATTAAGCGCGTGATAGTCTGCGACCATTACGTAACACTCGTGCTCGCCAGCATTCTGAAAGTCCACCCATTGCTTGAGTGCGCCAAAGTAATTGCCAATGTGCGGCGTGCCTGTGGGCTTAATGCCGGAGAGTGAAATAGGTTTCTGTTCCATAGGGGTACGATAGCATACAAAAATAAAAGAAAGCGTCCGACGAACCTGTGGTTCGTCGGACGCATATGAATCAGGCCGCAACCCTTCTCGAAATGGACTTGAAAACCGTTATGGGGGATTGCGAACCGTCCCCAGCAATAACCATCCCCGTCTCGCCCTCCCTCATTCGAAGCATTGTTTCGCCGACAGGAGAGTCAGGGGGTATGTACGTAAAGGAATCATCAGCATTACGCTGCGGCCTTTTCTGCAGAATGCATTTTTTCTCACTACCGCCATATAGGTAATGAACTTCGCGTCCAATGGCAACGCGCCTAGCAGTTTTTGGCATTCTAGTCTCCCAAACAACAATCATGACCTCGACGCAGTACGCCGAGGTCATGAGTATTATATCGTTAAATATAATAAATACAAGCTTTTCTGGAGGTTATATGCCGCTGTTGAGTAATGCGCGGGTCATAGGTCCTACCGAGCCTACTTG
>JBDSUM010000026.1:0-45425 GCA_039927695.1 Minisyncoccota bacterium | reverse complement strand
CCTGCGATATCATCGAGGAACTCTTTCTTCGACTGCATCTTGCTGTCTTCAAACGGAAGCTTAAGGGTGTAACCAGCGGCGCGTCCACGACTAATGATTGAGATCTTGTGAACCGGATCTGCATTTGGAAGCACTGACGACACGAGCGCATGACCGACTTCATGGTACGCGGTGAGTCGCTTCTGCTTCTTACTCATGAGATGGCTCTTACGTTCTGGACCAAGGATAACTTTCTCGATAGAACGAATCAGGTCGTACTGGGTGAGTTCCTTACGGTTCTCACGAGCTGCGAGGATAGCGCCTTCGTTCATAAGCGAGTAAAGCTCAGCTCCAGAGAAACCTGGCGTGCGCTCCGCTATTACGTCGAGCGTAACGTCTGGTCCAAGGGGCTTCTTACGTGCATGTACTTTAAGAATCTCGAGACGATCCTTACGGTCAGGAAGGTCGATAGTCACACGACGATCAAAGCGTCCTGGTCGTAGGAGTGCAGGGTCGAGAACGTCTGGACGATTTGTTGCTGCCATAACGATAACTTTCTCTGTTGGCTCAAAACCATCCATTTCAACGAGAATTTGGTTGAGTGTCTGCTCGCGTTCGTCGTTTCCTCCACCAACGCCCGAGCCGCGTACGCGACCAACAGCGTCAATTTCATCAACGAAGATAATGGCTGGGCTCGACTTCTTTGCGAGCTGGAACAAATCACGCACACGCGATGCTCCAACACCAACGAACATCTCAACGAATTCAGAACCTGAAATAGAGAGGAACGGCACACCTGCCTCACCAGCAACTGCACGCGCAAGTAGTGTCTTCCCTGTTCCTGGTGCTCCCATAAGCATGATGCCCTTTGGGATGCGTGCTCCTATGTCGAGGAACTTCTTTGGATTCTTCAAGAAGTCCACGATTTCCATGAGCTCTTCCTTTGCTTCTTTAGCACCCGCGACATCGGCGAATGTTACGCGAGTACTTTGATCTTCAGGATCGGTAAGGCGAGCTTTTGACTGACCAAACGTAAATGCTTGCATACCTGCCCCTTTAACTTGGCGCATGAGGAACAAGAACAAAAGGCCGAGCAAGATAATCGGCAATATAATAGGAGCAAGTGTTGAGAAGAAGAAACGGAAACCTGATTCGCCTGCAATAGTAATTGCTACGTGCGAAAGTTGCTCTGGCGTAGCACCATACGCTACGAGCGTTTCAGGAAGTCCTTGGCTTGGATCCTTCATCGCTTCCTTCTTCGTGCCGTCTGCGTATACGAGGGTAACGTCGTTACCTGAAACAGTAATAGTTGAGACGCTACCTGCGCGCACGTCCGTTGCAAGCTGCGTGAGGGAAATCTTCTCTGTCTTACCCGTATGTGACGTTATGAATGAATACGCGGTCATCAATAGCAAAAAGATGACGAATATAGAAATGAGATTTGCAAAGAAACCAGACGAACCGCCTGGGATCATTCCTCCCAAGCCACCTTTGGGCGCCTTGCCGTTCTGCTTTCCATTTTTAGAACCTTGTTTCTTATCTCCTTTCTGCGGTGGATTTTCTTTGTTTGGTGCCATAGTTGCATAACTATACCACTCCACTAAATATGAAGTAATGCAGAATATAAAAATGGTCCGAAGCATTTTGCTTCGGACCGATTTGCCGTTGTCTAACCGCCTTAGCCGATTTCTTCGCACACTTCGCGTGCGAATTCGAGATAAGACGGACACACAGGCCTGCACCAGTATGCAGCAGCTTCGAGTTTGCCAGCGTCGAACAGAGCATCGACTGCATCGCGCCCGCGAACCACGTAGTCTTCAGGTATATCAGTGCGACGCAACCTCGCTTGCTCAGCAACCTCTTCATCAGTCGCCAGCTTTAGAGTGAGACCAACCCATGCGCGTCTCATATCTTCTGTGGCACACCCTGGTGGAATATCAATAATCCGAACGAACATTTATGCTCTCCTAAATCCTTCAGAAGCACCATCGGCTTCCGTTCCGACAGCCTACTCCTATCCGTTTAAAAGTCGAGGTTCTCCTAGGTCGCGAAACCTGCGCTCTACAGTCGCCTAGTATACAATTACCGTATGGCACTCATAGAGTACAAAAAGGTCGGTCTTCGCTACACCATACTAAGTTCAGTCCAGGCAGGGATCGAGCTTTCAGGTGCAGAAGCAAAGGCTGTGCGAGCCAAGCAAGGTAAACTAGACGGCGCTCGCGTAATCATTCGCGGCGGCGAGGCTTTTATTGTTGGCATGAGTATTCCTCCCTACCAAGTCGGCAATACACCCGCAGGATATGATCCTGAGCGCACACGCAGACTCCTCCTAAAGAAGTCAGAAATCGTTGATTTAGCTGATGAAGAGGCGAAAAAGGGTTTGACAGTAGTGCCAATTGAAGTGTATAATGCGGGCAGGTATTTGAAGGTGCGTGTTGCTGTTGTCCGCGGTAAAAACAAGTCCGACAAGCGAGAATCTCTCAAGCTTAAGGATGCGAAACGCGAAATGGATCGCGCACTTAAACAAAAATAACCAATCGCCTTCTGGCCTGTCCCGGGCACAACACAATCTCCTGGTCGTGTTGTGCCCGGGGGTGACCAGCTTTGACGGCTTGAACCTTGAGAAACGTGCGACGCGGCGGAAGTATGCTGACCGCCATACCAGCGCATACACCAATACTTGCAAACAAAACTGTTGCAAGCGCAAAGAGCACCCTCTCTCCGTTTTTCGCGAAGAGTGACCTCCTTGCGTTCGCTTACGCATAACACTTGAGCTTCGGCTCGTGTTGCCTAGCGACGTTCGTTATTCCAGGTTCTCGTAGCTGGAGTATCGGGCGGAATTCTCTACGAGATCGGTATCTGTTCGCCCGCACAGATTTCCTAGATTAGGGATGTAGGTTAGAGCGTTTTCGTTAGCGTTCTTATGCTCTGACTGAAACTTCAATGCTGACTACGCGTCGTAGATTCGCTCTCAAGATCAGGTTGGACGGGAGATCAACCTCCCCACCTCCACCGATATAGAACTATATGGAAGCATATAGAACATTAAAAAACCGCCTTATGGGCGGCTTTTTAATTGCTACAATACACGTATGTCTACACATAAAGCTCAGGTTGATGCGGAGAAACTCTCCTCCTTTCTCCAGGAGAAATTTAGCGGAAAGAACAGCCTTCCTGAGCTGCTCCCCGGTGGTGAGTCATCACAAGCTTTCGGTTTCTCCGCTAGCGGCAAGGAATATGTGATTCGTGTAAGCAAGCACTCGGATGAGAGCTTCAAGAAAGATGCTTACGCTCACCAACACTTCGGATCAGTAAACCTTCCGATTCCAAAAATAATTGAAATAGGAACACTGGATGACCAGTTTTTCGCTATATCAGAAAAAGTGCAGGGCAAATGGGTACAAGACCTCACTAAAGAAGAATACGAAAAGGTTTTGCCTGACCTAATGGCCAAACTCGAGGCAATTCACTCCGCAGATATTGCTGGTACGCAGGGATATGGCAAATGGAATGGAGAGGGCGAGGGCAAGCACAATACCTGGAAAGAGTTCATTCTCTCTCTTGGAGAATACGCGGACGGCTTCCCTGAAAAGGACGTGTGGGAACGGATCTACTCTCGTATAGAGGAACTTGTGGAACTTTGCCCGGAAGAGAGGTATTTGGTACATGGCGATTACGGATATGACAACGTGCTTTCTGATGGCCAGAAAATTACCGGCGTGATTGATTGGGGCGAGGGTAAATACGGCGATCCACTCTATGACGTGGCCTGGATGAACTTTTGGGCGCAAGACTACTCGCCACTCAAAGACTTTAATCAGTTCTTTAGAAAACACCAGGAAAATAGAGGCATTACATATACTAATTTTGAAGCACGTGTCCGTTGTTACGAACTCAATGCAGGACTACTGGCAACCAGCTTCTATGCATATTCTAATCAGAAAGATAAGTACGAGTTCGGAAAAGAAAGGACTCTACGCTTAATTTAGATTATTTCCGTTTACATAAAGGTTCTAATCTCTGACCCAGAGTACTCATGATGCATACAGCGGTTGGCTTTCGTATACTCATGGTGATACCCAATCATCCGCGACTCGTAGGAAATATAAAGAGCTGCTTTGCATCAACGAGGTTCTAACCTGAAATAACCAATTCCACCGATATAGAACTATATGGAAACATGTAGAACATTAGAAACCGCCTTTCGGGCGGTTTCTTTGTTAACTGACCACTCTGGGACGATTCTGAACCTCTCTAGGATTTTAAGTCTTTATCTTTAGAGCAATTACAGCAGCGTCTTGATCGAGTTATTGCATAAGCAATAACTCCGGAAGTGATAATTGAAATTACTATATTTATCAGTATGGAATTCGTCATATTTTCAGTATAGCAATAATACTTGGGAGTGGGAGTCTGAGACGACGTT
The DNA here is from genome assembly GCA_039927695.1 of Minisyncoccota bacterium. Taxonomy (GTDB): domain Bacteria; phylum Patescibacteriota; class Minisyncoccia; order Phycocordibacterales; family Phycocordibacteraceae; genus C7867-001. Next base: position 41,020 of record JBDSUM010000026.1, on the reverse strand, counting down.
CGAGCTGTAAGACCAGGAATCGAAGCAAGGGTTCTAATCTCTCGTCCTGGTTTTAAGTACTCTGTAGGAACGTATTGGCTTTCGTCTACTCATCATGACTACCATTCATCCGCCACGCGTAGGAAATACAATGGTCTGCTATCAAGTAATGAGGTTCTAACTTCGTGAAGCCACCTCCACATGATTTTATTAAAAGGCCCGAAAGGGTCTTTTAACATATGCAGGTCTTAACGGATTGAAGGTTCTAACCATTTGCCACAACCTCTAAATTTTCCGCCACCTCTGTATCCTCAACGGCTCCCCACAATGCATTCACCACACCCAGTCCTAGAAAATTTCCAACCTGTCCGCTTGGACGATTTGTTCCAAGATACTTACCAACTCGTATTGCCCAATCAGCCCCATTTGGATCAAGAATTTTTGAAAGTGCTCCTATAAGACCCTTTAAATCCTCTTGCTCGCGATTCCATTCACCACAAGCCTCTAGTTGAGTACGTATACTTCCATAATTGGTAGCCTCTGCCCTTATACGGACACATGCCGTTTCCCAGTCTGCATATCCAAGCGCAGCCAAGATTTCGTTTGTTAGATATAGATTTTCTGCTTCGTGACAGACCATACCTAGGTATTGCACACGGTCTTGGGGGTGTGTTGCTGACGGGGTAGGTACTATCTTGTCTCCATCGAGGAGCGCATAGCCTGAAATGCCTGGGGTACTTCGCAAACTTGTAAAAACCTTCTCAAGAGCTTGCTGATAAGAGTATATCTCGTCACCATTGGATGGAATTACAGCGAAGCGCACCTTCCCATGACGAGGAACCTGACTCCATATTTTGTAATCGTCATCACCTTCAACCAATAGAATCGGGGCGCCAAAAAGTGGCCCCATTAAAGCATGTCCACCCAGGCACGTAGCAAGCTCCTGCAGTGTTTCATCAAAAGGAATAGCCGTCTGTATCTCGACTGTATTATTGAGATAAATAACACTCGTTTCTTCCTGTCCATAAAAGCCAAGTGCGGAGAGCAGCGTAGTGCTGTGTGTAGAAACAACCATCTGTACTTCGTATTTTTGAACTAGTCTTACTAGAAATTCTGCTAGATGCTGCTGCAGGTCTGGGTGGAGATGAGTGTCAGGTTCATCAATCAATAGAACTTTTGTAGGTAGCGCTGCATCAAGTTGCCACATGCAACAAATGGTAAGCAAATCGAGTGCGAGTGCCAAAATCTCTGCTTCTCCGGAACTCAGGAGATTTACGCTCGATACAACCTCGCCCGTCGCTCCCCGCGCTATTTGGAGAGTCCCATTCTCAGGTACTATCCTAAAGTTAAATTCAGGGAGCAAAAGATGTAGGGATTCAAGAATCTCTTCTTTTGCGTTACTGAGTGCTGTTCCACCAGGAATACTTGCCATTCTCATGAGGAGAGCAGGGATACGAGACATAACCTCCTGCCTAAATTGTGCCGATTGATTCGTGTTTCTACGACCAGTACGAGATCCTGAATCCATTTCCTGCTGCATAAGACCCATGTCACTATTGATGTCACCAGAACGTTCGGGGGAAGTATAGTGTGAGCCTGCTGGGCTCATGTCGCGGAAGTTCCTCAGTAAGTGACTTTTACCCGCTCCATTCTTTCCGAAGAGAACCGTAATATCCGTGAGATTTCGGAGACGCCAAATGCCGCCACCTCCCACATGGTTAGGTCGTCCGATTTCCTGCTCTTGAAAGTAAACAGCCATTATAGAAAATTCGTCTTTACTCGCACCTTCTCTGTCATTTCATTCACACTGACATACCCAAGAGCATCTACATCAGGATTGTAGAGCTCGATCATATCGAGGTCGCCTCGCGGAAAGATGCGTGCACCAGAAATGACTCTTCCTCCTTCTAACTCGGCTTTTGTTTCCTGATAGCGCTCTGCCTCCATAACGAAATCAATGTCGCCTACTTGAGCACGATAGATATCTGGCTGACGGATGTAGAGATGAGTGTAGGTAGTTTCCGGCAGGTCCCCTTCTACTGAAATCACGATAGGTTCGTGAAGACGGAAGTACTTCTGATTTATGTTGTCTGACGCTTCTGTGAGCTCCTTTTGAAGTTCAGTCAGGACTTTGTATTCCTCGTCGTAATGACAGAAGAAACCAACATGCCCCGCTACAGGCAAATACTCGTCGAGAGAGGCTTTACAGAGCTTGAAACACTCAACATGGATATGCCGAACGGCCTCTAGGAGGTCTGCGTGAGTCGTGACGGGACTAAAACGGTATAGCTTCATAATCTAATTATATGCCTATTTTTGAAAGGTTCTAATCACTCTGACCCAACGTGCTCATAGTGCCTACAGCGATTGGCTTTCGTATACTCATAGTGTTACCCAGTCATCTACCACGCGAAGGAAACATAAAGAGCTGCATTGCATCAACGAAGTTCTAACCTGGAATAACCAACTCCACTATTTTCACAAAAAAGCCTTCTCGGGTCTTTTTGCATATAATTATTCTCTTTGGTAAGCATACTCGCAAAGTCATCTGATAGACTAGTGCTATGAAAGCGTCCAATCGAGCCTTCACCCTACTAGAGCTTCTCGTGGTAATTGCCATCATCGGGATCCTTTCAAGTATCGTACTCGCGAGTTTAAATAGCGCGCGTATGCGTTCGCGCGACTCGGTACGGCGTTCAGATATGCACCAAATACAAACAGCTCTTCAGTTGTATTGGCTGCAGAATAACGGGACATATCCTGTCATATCCGGTCAGGCAAAAGCCTCTGAACTCGCTCCGGCATTGGTGCCAACCTATATTGCAAGCATACCTACTGATCCCGTGAATACTCCAGTGTATATGTACAGTTACTACACAGTCTCTCCCTATAATGCGTACACGCTTTTGGTAAATTATGAGGGTGACGCTCCCGTAAGCACTTGCCGAATCGATATAAACGGAGGATACACCCCTTGGAATTACTACCCTGTTTGTCAGTAGCAGAAGACGTTCTTCTTGTTACGCAAACTGCCAAAGCTCAATAGGATTTCCTTCTGGATCCTGTACCCGCGCAAGCCCTTTGCCGCCATCGGGTGATTGTTCAAAAGCAGAAACCGCCCACAAGGCGGTTTCTGCTTTTCCTTATAGGCGGGTCTTACTTGATATATTTTTTCATAACATAGAGGCTGCCGTAGCCAATCCCTATCACAATGAATCCACAGATTATCAGGGCAATTGGCCAGCCAGTTACGTCGACGAAATACTTTGAGGTGAGATACACGAGATGCGCAATAAGGAATATAGCTGCAAAAATAAGCATGGCACGCGAGCGCAAAAATACGCTAAGGTAGAAAGCCGCGAAGAGTACCGGGATGTACACCAAATCCCATATCCCATTTAGAGAGAAACCTGCGCTAAGTACAGCTAGAGTACCGAGTCCATATAAGATAGTCTGCACTGAGCGTCTCTCACGATCTTCGCTTATCTCGTTGGAAATACCTTTGTAACCATAACCTACAAGAATGTATGCGATTCCCGCGATTATTGTAGCCCAAGAAAGAATATCTGAGCCGAATGCTGCTCCATTGTTTAAAACCTTTATGACTGCGGCATAATAAGCCCACGTAAGATTGAAGACAACGAAAAGTGTCAGAACATTCCTTCGTGTTATCAACCAAGCGAATGCGAATAGCATCGTAAGTCCGACCGCTATGATTATTTGCTCCACGAGACCAAAGGACATGCCATTCTCCGTAAGGATGACATAGGCTCCAAGTGGAGCTAAGGCCACTGAGATAGTAAAGAACACCTGCGAAAGTACTCGGGAAGATGGACTTCGAAGCATGAGCCCTGCTACGTAGCTCCCTATAGCGATGCCAGCTGTTACGAGTACACGACCCGGAAATCCAATACCCTTCCAGTGTTGCGACACTAGGATAATGACACCAGTAAGGATAATAATCGCTCCAATTACATAAAATATATTTACTAGGTTCCTTTGCGAATGACCAATCTGAGGAGCAACTGTGGAAGTCGTCGTTACGGGCATGGCCGCTTGCGCAACACTTCCAGTCGCAATACTGAGAATATCCGAATTCGTGATCGTACCCGCATCAAGCTGGCTTTGAATGAACGACATTACCTGTAGCTTTTCCATATTTAATTTATTTTATCCAGCCAATAATTGCGACATTCCCGCGGTAACTATCCGTTCCCGCTGACAGAGCCGGCAGTTTCTTTCCTGCTCCCCCTTTCGTTACATAGTACCCAGACCCATCTCCGTTGCCACCAAAGAGGTCGAATATCCCACTGGAGTTGTAGCGATATTCTACGAGATATCCATCAGGGGATGTTGGACCTGATATAACTGAAAGCGCTTGAGCTTCCTCGTAGGATATTTCTCGAGCTGCATTGGTCGAAGTGTTGTAATAGTAAAGCCGTGGAGCCGAAGGACGAGGACTTTCATTTGCACCAAGCGTACGCGCTTCGGAGGGAACAAGAGTTACCTTACCGCTCTCAATATGATATTCGTTTTGGTAGCCATTATATGAATACCCTGAGCGTGAGTCCTGCGTATACAGGAAATCATGTGCAGGCTTAATACTTAGCGTTGGTAGGTATATGGCAAGGCTAATCGATATAACGAATAAAATGGGTAATGCGATTCCGAGCAGGAGTGGCAAATTACCCAGCAGGGTTTCTTTCTTCATGAACAAAGTATGACATGTTTCCAGAGCTGACGAGGCTCAATCCACGGCCATTCATATTTTCGGAGGTCATCTGATTCTTTCACAGAGACAGTAATGCGTGTCTTCATAAAGAGTGCATAAATACTCTGTACAATATTTATATATCAGGTATGGTTGCGGCAAGGACACTCAGTTTGTGAGGTCCCGTTTTGAAAGGTCATTACGATGAAGGCGAGAATGTTGGCAGCAGTTTGCGCTGCAGTAGTAATGGTCGCTTCGGCACCGGCGAGCGCAGTAAGCAAAAGCCGTGCGCAGTACCTTACCGTGTCGTCCATGAATCTTAACGTGGACGAGCAAACAATTACTATCAGCGACAAGAAGACCGGCGCGTCCACTGCGAAATGGACAGCGACATTGCCTGATGGCCGTGTCTTCCTCTGCATCGGCGACGACATGGGACGAACGGCACATTGCCGAACCCCCAATACGGAAGCTCTGGCATCCGCGAAACCCTGAAGACTTCTTCGGGGTTTTTCTTTATGTATTGAATACCCTCTTGCGTCCTAATATGTACCATGGTACCTTTATCACACAAGGTACCTTCTAATTACCTTGCACCAACTATACCAGCCCTATGAATGCTTCTGAACGATTCGCCTCACTCCGCAAAGGACTCTTAGAGTTTGCGGTGTTGAGCACCATAAGTAGTCACGAAGCGTACGCCGCTGACATTCTTGCGACACTCTCTTCAACAGACTTCCAGACCCAGGAAGGAACCCTCTATCCCCTACTCTCGAAGCTTCGTCGTGAAGGATTGCTTGAGTACGAGTGGCGTGAGTCTGAGAATGGCCCGCCCCGCAAGTACTACAGCCTCACCATCAAAGGTGAAAGTGAACTGCAGGCAACGCAAGCATATTGGAAAGAACTTATTAGCACTCTCAAGTCGCTTAGTGTTAAGCGATAACCACATCTATGAATAAAATTACTGGCATCAATCTTAATGGAAACGCATATCAGCTCGAAGAGCCTGGGTTCGTTTCCCTTTCAACATACTTAGCACAAGCCAAAGCTCATCTTGCAGGAAACCCTGACCAAGAAGAGATCATGGCTGATCTTGAGCAAGCAATTGCGGACAAGTTCCAGCGGTTTCTTTCAGAACACAAGACGGTAATCACTGAGAGCGAAGTGACTATTGTGATTGGTGAGATGGGCCCGGTAGACGGTGATGATGCAGAAGCTGGTGCGAGTGGCACAAGCGATGAGTCACAGACAGCAGGTCCGAAACGGCTCTACCGTGTGCAAAAAGGAGAGATTATTGGCGGTGTCGCGAACGGTGTTGCTGCATACTTTAACGTTGATGTATTGATCGTGCGTATTATCTTCGTACTTCTAACTATATTCACTTCTGGAGGGTTTATCTTTGCCTATATCATTGCAATGATCTTTGTACCTCTCGCACGCACCCAGGAAGAGCAAGCAGCAGCAAGTGGTATTCCCTTCAATGCCGAAGAACTCATAGCTCGTGCAAAGACTGAATATGCAAAGCTTGGTGATAAGAGCACAGAGTGGAGGAGTCAGTTCCGTAACCTCAGAAAGGAGCATAAGCGTCAAGAACAGCAGTACCGAAAATGGGCACAGAAGGCTAAATATAATAAGCACTATCAGTACCCGAGCCATGGAAACTCTTTCGGTCAGTTAATGGGACTCCTCGTAATAAGCTTCTTTATGTGGCTTGGGTATCACCACGTATCAGTCATTCATGACTTCTTGGACGCTGCATGGAACTTGTGGCATCGCGTAGCGGATCAGCTAGCGCAATTTGTGGTTGATCACGACAACGGGTAATTCATACACGTTAAGGTTGTGTGTTAGGTGGGATTCATTGACCACCAGGTCTTTTGGCTGTAGAAATTCTAGGTGCCGATATGATGGGAGAGCGTAATGGGTAAACCAAAGGATAAAGATGCGCGCAAAGGCCGGACTGACTCACAAGGTTCTGGCCTCAGCAGATATGCTCGTAACGAGCAGCTCAGAAAACAAGGATTGCATTTCCAGTTCGTCGATAAGTGCGAGATGGTTCACGAACTGCAACCTCCAAAACTGCGCCAAATACCTGTAAAACCTTTCGAGTATCCGGAAAAGCTGGTGAAGGCTGGTGCAAAACCAAACCGAATACCACACAGAACACAGATTATGGTTACTGATGTTCTCCGTGAGAAAAGATGTGCTTTCGCAGTAACCCGCGATGGAGATCAAGTTTTTCTGCCGTTATGGAATCTGGGAAACCTGAAAGCCTTCAAAGAGGAGGAGATTTGTCTTGGATTTCGCTTCGACTGTATGGTGGGACCTGACACACGGGGTCGCGGACTGCGTGTCACCGAAGTCTATTCCGCAACACCGCCAGAGTGATCTGGCGGTTTTTTATTGCAAGAACAATAAGAACTACTTGCTCCGCATCTGTCTCAAAAAACGCTAGAAACTAGTTTCGTTTCCGATGAGAGTATATGACACCCCATTACTATTCATTCCGTTTGCATTCCTTACGTTCAGCGTGTAGGTACCCGGCTGAAGCATCATCAAGTACATTGGGCATGGCTCCTCAGGAAGGCAGTACGCTCCGAGACTATCTGGCATGGTGAACGTAAGAATAGTTCCAGATTTATTTACCTGCACGTTAGAAATTCCGCCATTACCAATAACGACCTGACTCGTTGAGTTAAAGCCGGTACCATAGAGGGTGACGATGGTGCCCGCAGTTCCAGAAGTTGGCGTTATAGAGGTAATTGAGAGTTTCTTTGTAACAGGAGTTGGAGAGACAACAATAGGAGTTTTTGCGGGTGGGGTCGTAACTGTTGTAGTGGTTGTCGTCGCAGTTATGGTTGTGGTTGTACTAGTTACGACTGGTGTAGTGCTGGCCTGTGACGAATCTTCGCCAGCTGGATGTGCATTTACAACGAGCAGCCAAGCTAGGCCGCCAATGACAAGTACAAAGAGAATAACCACTGAGACTATTTTTGCGGTTGAATTCATGGAAGTATATATAATTAGACGTTACTCTTACCTCCACTCTTACACTACGCTGTTCTCTTCCAGAGGTAGTACGGAATAAACATGATCGCGAGGAATACGATTGCCATGACAGCATTCGTTGTATTGCCTCCAATGAATAACCATGAAGCTGCAGCCCCTAAACAATCGATGGCATATCCAGCGAATGCCCATTCTTTAATCGTGCGATAACGCGTCTGGAGAATTGCGATCGCAGCAAGAACTTTCGCAACTCCAGTTATAACGAGAACATACATCGGGTATCCAAGTTGTACGAGTGAGTCCTTCCCTGCCTGAACTTGGAATACTCCTGCCAGACCATCGCCAATGAGCCAAAGTGCGAAAATGATTGTAGCAATCCAGTAGAGTTTGCGGAGTGTTTTGTGATTCATGAGTTGGAATTATGTGACAAAGCTATACCTTCTATAGTAATCTACTCAGGCACATTTAGGGAGAAGTATATGCTGCGACCAGAAATATTTCGCTGGGCTCTCAACGAGCTTGGATTACCTCCAAGCACTACCTGGGCCCAGCTCTGGCTCTGGCTTATCGACTGTAGAAAGGTTGATTGCCCCGTTGCAGCCGGGGTCGAAACCGAACTTGCCGACAAACTAGACGGTGCCCGTCCGATGTTCTAGCTCTTTCATCGCCCTTCCGCAGCAAAGCTGTGGAAGGGCTCTTTTCTTGCCCAAATACGTTGTACTTTAGCCATTATCATGGTATTTTGAGAGTAAGAACCGATGGCAACTACCGAAAAAGTACGAATGAATCGTGAGATAACCGCGCCGCAATTGCGCGTTATTGGTGCTGCAGGTGAGAATCTGGGCGTTATTTCCACCGCTGACGCTTTAAAGGCTGCTCAGGACGCTGAATTGGATCTCATTGAGATCTCTCCAAATGCCGTGCCGCCCGTTGCGAAAATCATGGATTATGGTAAATTTCAGTACGAGCTGAAGAAAAGGGAGAGCGCTGCTCGCGCTAAAGCCAAGGTCTCTGAGACCAAGGAAGTACAGATTAAAGTCGGTACAGGAGAGAACGATATGCGCCTCAAGGCTAGGAAAGCAGCCGAATGGCTTGATGAAGGTCATCGAGTACGCGCTGAACTCTTCCTCAAGGGTCGCTACAAGGGCATGGACGAGGCTTTCCTCAAGACCAGGCTCGAGAAGTTCCTCTTGCTTATCCCGTACGCGTACCGAATTGCTGACCCTGTAGCTCGTGCACCTAAAGGATTCGCTACGATTATCGAGCGAGACCCGAAGGCAGGAGCTACGGTACCAGGAGCGCCTGTGGCACCAAAGACACCTGAAGCAGAAACGACACCCGCATCTACCCCAGATTCAACCACCTAAACCATGAAAACCAACAAGTCATACACAAAGCGCATTCGCGTCACCAAAACAGGCAAGCTTGTCGCTCGCAAGTCTGGTCAGGACCATTTCAATGCAAAGGAAGGTGGACGAACAAAAGGCGTTAAGAAGCGCGCATTGTCTCTTACGGTGAGCAATCACATTCGCCGCAGTTTCCTCTCAACCCCAAGCAAATAAGCTTGTATTAATCTTTAAATAACTAGGTATGTCACGAGTAAAAGGAGGAATAATTTCAGCAAAGCGTCGCCGCAACGTGCTCAAGCGCGCAAAGGGATTCCGCCATGGCCGCGGAACAAAAGAGCGCTTAGCTAAGGAGTCACTCGTGCACGCTGGAAAGAATGCTTTCAACCACCGCCGTGATAAGAAGACTGACTACCGTCAGCTTTGGATCGTACGCTTGAATGCTGCTATCCGCGAGAATGGCTATCAGTCATACAGCACGTTCATCAACATGCTTAAGGGTAAGAAGATTGAACTCGATCGTAAGGTACTTTCTGAGTTCGCTCAGAATCACCCAGAGGTATTCGTTCGCATCGCGAAGGAAGTAACTGCGTAATACTTTACTAAAGTAAAAGAAAAACCCGCACCAATATGGTGCGGGTTTTTCTTTTTGTAACTAAATCGTAAATTTCGCAGTCGACGACGCTTCAGGTGGTGTTTCTTCGCTATATCCTTCGGGACTCGTGTGAAATTCGACTCCTGTTCCACTTGGATATTCGGAGATCTCTAGATCGTTACTTGAAAGCCACCGACCGGAAGCGACGAAACTCGGCAAGCTGCTTGAATAGCCCAGCTCCATGTTGTCGTGAGCGGTATACAGTAGTTTCTTTTCGAGCGTCACTGTATCAAGAACATAAGCAGAATGCGCATTAACCAGAAGCACGTGTTTCTTGTCTGGTGATGCCTTAATGTTGACCTCCGATTCAACATGAAAATCAAGATCTACGTAAGTCTTATTGGTAGAATCGTACGCAAGAAGATCACAGAACGTGGAATCCTTTCCAGGCACTCCTATCTTGCATTGGAATGTATACCTATCATTTGCAAATAGTGTATCAAGTTCATACATTCGGTATATTTCGCCCGTACAATTTGCAGTGTAAGTATTTAGGTCATATAAACATGTAGCGACGGTAGCATCTTGCACCAACGCTGAGGTAGTGTCTTCTTGAGTGGCTATCGGGGCTATTTTGTCTAAACTAGGGACGGATAACGCTACAACACCTACCCCAGCGCCCAGCAAGAAAATCAACAATCCAAGACCGATATTGGCGGGATTAATCTTTTGCATTATTTAGATTCAACAACTACTGCCGTACCGTATGCGAGTACTTCCGTGACTCCCTGCATTATCTCAGTTGCGTCGTAGCGCATACCAATGACAGCGTTCGCGCCCAATGCTTCTGCGTGTTCAAGCAAACGTTCAAAGGCTTGTTCGCGAGCCTTCTCACAAAGAGTTTCAAAGAGACTAATGTTCCCACCGAAGATTGTCTGAATACCTGCACCGATAGAACCGATGATAGAGCGGGATCGAACCGTGATGCCTCGAACAATACCTAGATTTTTTACAATACGGTGCCCGTCGAGTTCGAAAGCGGTTGTTACATTTGCGTGTGAGAGAGCCATAGATTTTGTAATTAAACTAATATAACGGTGAGTATGCGCCGGTGCTTATGAATAAATAGTATCATCTAGGAATCCAAAGAATGTTCGGTAAACACCGGTAAATACTTTTAGGCTTCTTACATTTCTACTAGAATTGGAAGATGGTCAGAGAAGTTTGTATTGATTACATTTGCAGATTTTATGTAAACGTCTGATGTCGCAAAACAATAATCTATTCTCCAATCAAGGGTATTAGCATCAAACTGATTATATGAAAAAGGCTTCGTAGTCCATGTATTCTTACTGACTGCAGGACCACAATTCTTAAGAACTTTCGAAATCTCGTTAACTGTGTACGAATCTGGCAATGCATTCAAATCACCGGAGAAAAGGAACTTTTCTTTCTTTTCCTTTAGAAGAGCTAAGAGTCTGTTCGTCTCGACCTCTTTTGCTGGAGTCGATTCAAATTTGTCAGTATAAGACATGTGGGTAGTTCCCACCGTTAATTCCCCCTCTGAAGTTTCTAATGTTACTTCTACATAGGCTCTTCCTTCTTTAGAGTAATCTAAGTTGTCAGACTTAGGAGGATCTTGAATGAAAATTGACCGCGATCCTACTATGGGATATCGAGTGAATATTCCATTTCCAAATTCGCGTTTCCGCCCATTTACAATACTTTTTACCGCGGGTGTATAGAAATATTCGAAGCCTAATCCTTCTGCAATTATTTTTGGTGCGTCTATCTCTTGATTGAAATCAGGATGGTTAACCGTGAGTTCTTGTAGGCACACAATGTCTGCCCCACTCTCCTTAACGAAACTGAGTACATTATGCACGTCTTCTTTGTACCAAATATTCCACTGAAGGAATTTCATAGATTACTTCTTCAACTCTTTCACACCCTCCTTCGTAATCTCCCAAACCTGCATTTCTGTCGGCACGATGGCTTTTACACCAAGGTAGTCATGAATGCGCTGAGCAAGGAAACGGGATGCTGACGGTTCTCCCAGCGCTGTGAATATAACCTTTGCTCGCGGAAGCGATCCTTCTGCGAATGCGAGCAACCCGTCACGGTCGGCATGAGCAGACCAGCCTGAGAAGGTCTCTGTTTTGGCCCGTACGGTAACAATGTTACCAGACAGCTTAACGCTCTTAGTACCGTCCTGCAGGAGCCTTCCAGGGCTTCCTGGGGCCTGATAGCCCACGATCATGAGTGTGGTTGTTGGGTCTGGGAGGTACTTCTGTTCCCAGCGACCAATACGACCTCCGTGCGACATACCAGCTCCTGCCATGATGATCTTTGGAGACGGTGCATGCGCAATGACTTCTGATTCTTCACGTGTAGGTGTTTCAGTGAGGAATGGGAACTTAAAGATATCGTGCTCACGATGAAGTTCATCTTTCACCGCATCTTTAAAGAATTCTTCTGCGTACTTCTTGTATACATCGGTTACCTTGATAGCGAGTGGTGAATCAAGGAATACGGGAATCTTCGGTATCTTCCCTGCCTCCATAAGGTTTGAGATTTCATAGAGCATGAGCTGTGTGCGCTCAAGAGAGAATGCGGGAATGAGGATCACTCCCCCACGATCAATTGCACGCGTCAGTGCTCCTGCCAGTTCTTCTACACGATCATTAATATGCGTGTGCAATCGGTCACCATATACGCTTTCCATAACCATGACGTCTGCATCGGGCACGTGCTCAGCGTCAGGCAGATATGGTGATGGTGAGTTTCCGATATCACCGGTTAGAGCAAGCGTTACCCCTTCTTCGTCTTTAATACGTACCGATGCTGAGCCAAGGATATGACCGGTATTGCGCAGGAAACATGACAAGCCAGGTGCTGCTTCCCATTCCTCGTGGTACTTAACGATATGCACGCGAGAAAGTAGTGCATCAACATCACGATCGTCATACAGCGTTGGTAAGCCTTTCTCCTTTGCGTCTGCAGCCATGATACGAGCTGAGTCGCGGAGGATAAGTTCCATGAGGTCACGCGTTGGTGCGGTCATGTAGGCTTTACCTTTAAAACCTTCACGGATGAGTTTTGGTGCACGACCGACGTGGTCGAGGTGCGCATGGGTGATTATGAGCGCATCGATACTTGGCACGTCATAGGGAAATGGGTCATACATGCACTTCTGGCAGAAGTCTCTTCCCTGCTCGATACCGCAATCAACCAACAACTTTCCATTCGCACCTTCCACAAGGAAATTTGATCCTGTGACTGATTCCGCGCCACCTGCAAACGTGAGTTTTAGTGCCATGCTGACTTTTTAGCGATTAAGAACGTAATACTTGCGCCGATCATGCCGTCGACAATATCTTTTATAGTATCAAACCAATAATCAGGTTGTCCGCGAGAAATACCCGCATAGTATTCAAATATTTCCCAGACGACGGTGACTATAAGCATGCAGGCAAAGTAGAAGAATGTGCGTTGTGTGTTAAAAAAGGCCAACAGGAATGAGCCAATCGCTACCCCTCCCAGGATATGCATCGGGATATCAAACCATCGGTGGTGCCAATAGAAATACGTTGAAAGTGCATATAGATGCATCGTTAAGAGCAAGGCAGTGAGGACGAGAGCGAAGTATAAAGGCTTCTGATTCATTACTTAAGCGTAGCATGGAGGTGACAGAAAAGCCGACCATTAGGTCGGCTTTTCTGAGGAACCATCCCCGTGTGGCAACTGTTTGTAGCCACGTGGGTGTCCGCATCGCGCGCCCGTAGAAAGCCGAAGCTTTCACTGGATTCGCGGGATATAAGACTCCCGAGATATGAGCAAGTCGCGTTAAGGATGGCTCCGTCGGCAAGTATAGCCCTACTCCATTATCCCGTCGAGATTGACGTCGTAGAGAATTGCCTCGTTGAGTAGGCGGTACTGGAGGACTTCATCAGGAGTAAGCCAGAGCGCAATTTCCTTTTCTGCATTTTCAGGAGTATCTGAACAATGGATAAGGTTACGCACTCCTCGATCATCAACAGCGGCTATCTCGTATGAGTCGATAGTGTAATCGCCGCGAATAGTTCCTACATCCGCAGAAGCTGGAGAGGTTTCTCCCACGAGCTTTGTAACAACGGCCACAGCCTGGTTTCCTTCCCAAACCATGATCACAGAAGGACCTGCTGTCATGTACTTCTCGAGAGCACGAATAATGTCCTTGCCGTATTCAATATGATCCTTTTCTGCTGAGAGCCCAGCTGCTGCACGGTCTCGTGCAATACCAGCCCCCTTCTTAAGAAACCATTCGTCATCCTTGTCGTAATGCTTCCAGATGCGGTCTGAATCGAGGACAGCAAGCTTGATCGCAACGAGTTTAAGGCCTGAACGTTCAAAACGCTTTAAGATTTCTCCGACAAGACTGCGCTGAACGCCGTCTGGCTTTACGATAACGAAAGAACGCTCTGTCTTTGGGTGTGGAATGGGCATAGATAAGTAAATTGGTAGTAAAAAATCGCCCGAGGCGGATATAGGAAAAGTATACCAAGCCAAACATATCAAGCAAACGAGCGGCCGCGAATGCGGCCGCTCGTTTGCTCTAACAAAGCTATGCTTATTGAGCTGCTGGAGCTGCACCTGTGTCTGTACCACCTGTCGGTAGAGATACGTTGATGTTGGTGCTTGGCGCTGCAGGACGGCCTGCATGGCGAGCCCAGAGGAAGTATCCGCCAATTAAAACTACGAGGAGGACTATGACCGCAACAGCCCAACCGGCGCTGCTTCCGTTGTCGTTACCTGGAGTATTTACAATAGTAGCCATAGATAAGGATGAGGGTTAATTTCTTATACCCACGTACTCTAAACCTATGGCGATGAATACTTCATGAACTACGAGAGTTCACTGGGGCGTCGCGTAACAACGAGCGTAGCATCGTCTTCCACGATGATGGTGTGTTCAAAATGTGCGCTGCGTGATCCATCGCGCGTACGAAAGGTGTAGTCGTCTGGCATAAGCTGCACTGATGCCTTGCCGGCGTTTGCTATTGGTTCGAGGGCAAGTACCATGCCGGACACAATCTCTGGACCAGTTCCTGGGTGACCTGCGTTCGGAATGAATGGCTCCTCGTGCACATGGCGACCAACACCATGCCCACCAAGAATCTTAACGACTGAAAAGCCTGTGCCATTGAATGCGCGCTCTGTTGCGTATGAAATGTCGCCGATGCGGCGGCCCGGACGGGCCGCCTTTATTGCAGCCTCAAGCGACTGCTGCGTAGCGTCCATAAGCTCGTATGATTGTTTATCTGTCTTCCCCACCGCTACGGTAAGCGCTGAGTCGAGGATAAGACCTTCGTGTATAAGGCCAAGATCGAGCGATACGATATCTCCTTCACGAAGTCGCACGTCTTCTTTAGGAATACCGTGCACCACCTCATCGTTCACTGAGATACAAAGTGTTGCGGGGTATGGATACGACACACCTTCAGGTGTGTAGCCTTTGAAAGCAGGTACATCCCCGCCATCACGAATGAGTTTCTCTGAAAGCTGATCAAGCTCAAGCGTCGACACGCCGACTACAGTGGCCTTTGCAAGTTCTTCAAGCACGGCACCGAGTCTTCGTCCGCCTTCAATGATTGCCGCACGTTCTTCAGGAGTCTTAAGAATCATGCTGTAGTGCCTTTTGGATTTCCTCAGCAACTCCTTCAGGAGTTAGCTCACCATCAATGTCTTTCACTATTCCTAAGCTTCTGAAATATTCGAGTGCAGGGCCTGTCTCGCGAGCAAAGTTAGCAAGGCGAATCGCGATCTTTTCCTTTCCATTACTGTCAGGACGATCCTGAACAAGACTGCGACTTTCCATGCGACGTGCAGCTTCTTCTTCGGACACCTCAAGGTTTATGACGACCAGATTACGTCCGAGCCATTCAGTTATCTCATGCAAATGCTCTGCCTGACTCTTTGTTCTGCCGAATCCTTCCATTACAACTCCCACGTTTTGATCAAGTTCCAAGAGACCACTTTCAAGCAGATACTCAGCAAACCAGTTCGGCATTAAATCTCCTCTGTCATATATTTCTCTCACACGTGCAGAAAAAGGCTCGCTGCCATCCCGTATTTCTTTAAAGCGATCACCGGATGAAAGACCTACCCAGCCAAGCTTCTCAGAAAGAAGCTTGGCCTGTGTTCCCTTTCCTGAACCAGGGCGTCCTATGAGTAGTGTTGTGTTTGTTGCGCGTTCCATATATACAGCTATGATACGGTCATACTAACAGCATCCTCCTTTCTTCGCACCCTCATGAAAAAACATCTTATTACCCTTACCGGAGCTCTTGGAAGTGGTAAATCCAGCACCGCAAAGAAGATAGCATCCGAACTTGGATACAGTCATTTTTCTTCAGGGGATCTATTTCGAAGCATTGCTGCTGAACGTGGTCTTACGATTGAAGAGATCAACATCCAAGCGGAGCTTGAACATGAGATAGATGTTGCGGTCGATGAGCGATTGCGACAGATGGGAAATGATACAGATCTCGTCATAGATTCACGTATGGCATTCCATTGGATACCTGATTCATTCAAGGTATACCTCGACCTTGAGCCTGAGGCAGCAGCCGAGCGCATTTTTAAACATATCCAAGAAGAAGGGCGTGTCGGTGAAAGCGGTGACTCTGTTGCTGAGATACTTACAAGTATCATGGCGAGGCGTGCAAGCGAACGCAAACGTTATGAGAACCTCTACCAGATCGACACACTCGACCTAACTCCTTTTGACCTCGTTATAAACACTGCGCTCTACCCTCTCGAAGAAGTTGCTGAGCAAGTGCTTACTGCCTACAACGAGTGGCTTACACACTAAAGACGATTACATTTGAAATGAAAAACCCCTCATTCTTATGCACGTGCATAAGAATGAGGGGTTTTGCTGACATGTACCGACGTTAGGCGTTACGGTATCGGCGATCCAGCAGCCAGCCCAGGTTCAGCACATTTCCCAGTGGCAGGACAACGACCAGCAATATGATCACATACCCTAGCCAACTTTCGTCGGGTGCTGAAAATGACTTCACCCTTATCAGCACAAATAAGCCTATGAGGCCGACTGCGGTGACATAGCCGATGAGTGCCCTTGCATTGAAGTAAAAGAGTGAGAACATGACGTCGGCGATCGCAAAGAGCCAGCACACAGCAATCGCGAAAGTCACCGATGCTCCATTTGTACTATAGTCAAAGTCCTTCATTTCCTCAGGATATTTCACATGACAAGCAAACCAGACCAGGACGCAAAGCGATAATACGCCGCAGATAATGAGTAGCCTTTGACGCATCGTATTCCCTTCCGGAATAGTGCGAGGAGCTGGATTGCCCTCTGGGCAGAGTAGAACACAAACAGAAAAGAGGCGCAACAGTGCGCCTCTTTTCCTAAGCACGAGCTAAGAATTAATACTCACGAAGTGAAACCTGTGCGTCTACCTTGCGTACAAGGTCGAGAAGCACCTGTACAGCGATGAGAAGTGCTGTACCTCCAACGAGGATAGCTGAGATGCCCGTTACTGCCTTGATGACGAACGGTACGACAGCTACTGCGCCAAGGAAGAGTGCTCCAGGAAGTGTAATACGGTTCACGACGGTTCCAATGTAGCTTTCAGTCTCACGGCCTGGGCGTACACCAGGAACATATGCGCCTGACTTCTGAAGGTTGTCAGCAACACGATGTGGCTCGAACGTTATAGCAGTGTAGAAGTAGGTAAACATAACGACGAGTGCAAAGTATACGGCGCTGTATGCCCATGCATTTGCTGCAAATGCCTTGTACCACGCGTCTGCCGCTGCCATATGTCCTACGCCAGCTGCTGCGAGTCCTGAGAATGCGAGCTGAGGGAGGAGGAGGAGCGAAAGTGCGAAGATGATTGGGATAACGCCAGTCTGAAGAAGACGAATTGGTAGGTATGTTGGAGCTCCCATTGACCCTGCATTTGCCTGACGAGCATACGCAATAGGTATAGAGCGCTCTGCATCAGCAACGACAACGACTGCGTAGATAACGCCAATCGCAAGGACAACGAATCCAAGGTACGCAGGGATGTTTGCAGCGGTAGCAGTAAACAATACCTGACTGATGCCTTGTGGTACGCGTGAGATGATACCGATGAAGATAATAATCGAAACACCGTTACCAATACCGAACTCTGTAATGAGCTCACCGATCCACATAAGGAGGATTGTTCCTGCAGCAACAAGTACGACGTCTACACCAAGATGAAACGGTGTGAGAGCGTTAAGAATGCCCTGATTCTTAAGGAGTGAGAGGAAGCCGATACCCTGGAGAAGCGCGATCGGAATAGTGATCATTCGTGAGATAGAAATGAAACGTGCACGTCCTGCCTCACCTTCTTCTGAGTACATCTCCTTTATCTTCGGAAACAGTACCGTTGAAAGCTGCATGATGATTGAAGCCGTGATGTATGGGCCAACACCGAGGAGCACGAGAGAGATCGTTGAAAAGCCGCCTCCAGAGAAGACGTTAAGCAAACCAACGAATTGGTTTGTAGAGAAAAACTGCTCGAGTGCACCACGATTAACTCCAGGAATTGGAATAGCAGCGAGGAGTCGGAATACTGCAATAGCAGCGATAACGAAAAGGATACGCGTACGAAGAGCGCGGTCCGCGAGTACGATACCGAACTTGTGGAAGAAGTTAGACGACATGGTCTTAGGTGTTAGAGAGTGAGCCGCCTGCTGCGAGCACTGCTGTCGTTGCTGCTTCTGAAGCGAAACAGTCAACAATAGTAAGTGACTTTGTAAGTGTACCTGTTCCGAGAATCTTTATCGGAAGGATGTATCCCCCACGAGTATTCACAAGACTCTTCTGCATGAGTGAGAGTGGTGAAACGATTTCACCCGCAGCGAAGTTCTTCTCAAGTGCTGAAAGGTTTACTGCAGAGTAGATAACCTGAGGGCGAACGGTACGAGAACGATTCTTACCAAAACCACGACGCTTTGGAAGCTTCTTCAAGAGGTCACGCATTTCTGGGCGCTTCTTGTGTCCTGAACGTGCATTTTGACCCTTAGTACCACGACCACTCGTCTTTCCACGCTTACCACCACGTCCTACGCGAGGACTGGTGATGCGAGGTGTTGCTGCTTTAAGGGTGTTTGTTTGCATGGTAAATAAATTAACGAAATACTATCGAGGCTGAAGAGTCTTAAGGGCTTCGATGGTTGCTCGAGCGATAGTGAGTTTGTTCTTTGAACGAGTCTGGATTTTTGTGATTACGTCGGTAACTCCAGCATGCTCGAGTACGACGCGCATAGCAGAACCAGCAACGAGTCCGCGACCGCTTGAAGGAATGATCTCCACGGTTGAAGAAGAGTACTTTGCACCAACTGAGTGTTCAATTGAATGTGTCTTGGTGAGAGGAACGGTGAAGAGATTCTTCTTTGCAGAACGAACCGCCTTGTCGATAGCGAGTGCAGTGTCTGCTCCCTTTCCGAGTCCAACTCCCACGCGACCCTTCTTGTCACCAATAACTACGGTAACGCTAAATGAGAAACGGCGACCGCCACCCATAACGCGGGCTACACGACGAACTTCAAGAGTTGCCTGTTCGAACTCGCTACGCTCGCGAGGAGCACGTTCACGTCCGCGACCAGGGCGACCGCCTGGGCGATTACCACCCTGTGCGCCACGAGGACCACGCTGACCGAAGCCGCCTGAACGAGTGTCAGTAGCAGGTGCCGCAGCCTCAGGAGCAGCCTCTACAGGCACTGAAGTCTCCACAGGAGCTACAGGTGTTTCGGTCTCAGGCATGGTTGTTGTTTCAGTCATAAGTATTAGAATTTGAGTCCGCCTTCGCGAGCAGCATCAGCAAGTCCACGAACCTGTGCAGCATATGAGTATCCACCGCGGTCAAAGACAACAGCATCAACTCCTGCCTTCTTTGCGCGTTCAGCAACTGCCTTACCTACTGCAGCAGCCTGAAGTGACTGAGCGCCAGGGAATTCGCGACCGTGTGCAGAAGCTACGGTGTGACCCTTAACGTCATCAATAACCTGTGCCGATACAAATCGGTTTGAACGGAAGATAGCGAGACGAGGGCGTTCAGTCGTACCACTAACCGTTGCACGGATGCGAGTGTGGCGGCGTTCGCGCAGTTCTTTCTTTGTTGTTCCAAGTCGAGTCATAGAGAAATATTAAACTGCCTTCTTACCCTGCTTACGGCGGATAACTTCACCTTCGTATGCGATACCCTTTCCGAGGTATGGCTCTGGTGGCTTAACAGCGCGAACTTCAGCTGCGAACTGTCCGACAGCCTGCTTATCAGCTCCTGAAATCGTGATGTTCAACTTCTCAACAGTTGCAGTGAGATTCTCAGGAATCTGAAGGATAACCTGGTGAGAGAAACCGACGTTGAAGACGAGTTCCTTTCCACGAAGCTCTACCTTGTATCCCACACCCTTAAGAATGAGCACCTTCTTGAAAGGAGTCTCTACGCCCTGAATCATAGAGGTAAGAAGTGAAGCAAATGTTCCAGTGAGTGCACGAGAAAGCTTGCTGTTGTTCTTAGGAGCGATAGTGATTCCTTCAGGAGTTACGTCGATAGCAACTGTTGAATGGATAGGACGAGCGAG
Organism: Minisyncoccota bacterium; assembly: GCA_039927695.1. Taxonomy (GTDB): domain Bacteria; phylum Patescibacteriota; class Minisyncoccia; order Phycocordibacterales; family Phycocordibacteraceae; genus C7867-001. The sequence goes on along the minus strand of JBDSUM010000026.1, from coordinate 20,754 downwards.
TGTCGCGTTTGAACCCTTCACAGAAAGCATTCCACCATCAGTTGTAACGGTAACCTTAGCGGGGACGACTATTGGATTCTTTGCGATTCGGAATGACATAAGTTAAGTATGGAAAGGTATTACCAGATTTCGAAAAGTGATTCACCACCAGCACGAACCTTACGAGCTTCCTTATCTGCAAGGATTCCCTTCGGCGTTGAGATGATGCGAGCACCAAGACCATTCTTCACGGTGTGTGCATCTGTTGAAGCAACATAAAGACGACGACCTGGCTTGCTGATGCGCTTTACTCCCTTGATCTTATGATTGCCCTGCGCGTCATACATAAGGGTAACTTCAAGATTGCGAGGATCAGCCTTTGAAATCTCAACACGTTCAACAAAACCGAGTTCCTTGAGCTTGGTAGCGATAGCCTCAATATGCTTTGAGTATGGAGCAACGATCGAAGTGTTGCCGATAGCTCCGGCATTCTTCAAACGAATTATGAAATCTCCAACGCGGTCTGTTACCATGATGCTTTCTTTACGCCCGGGATCTTACCCTCACGAGCAAGTTCACGGAACATGATGCGTGAGAGACCAAATGCACGCATGTAACCACGACTGCGACCAGTAACGGCACAGCGATTCTTTACGCGGTTTGGAGCAGAGTTACGAGGAAGCTTCTGGAGACCTACTGAGTCACCAGCTGCCTTGAGCTCGGCACGCTTAACAGCGTACTTGGCAACAAGTCGAATCTTCTTTTCATTACGTGCGAGTTGTGAGGCTTTAGCCATACGAAAAATAGCTCCGGGGAGCGTTTAGATAATGTATCAGCAAGCGAATACGCTGTCAAACGTACGCTCCCAGAGGCATAGCTATCGGGGAACCGCATAATTTTCTGCTGAAAATTTGCTCTGGCTCGGCTACCCGCCTGCGCACGTTCCCCGATAGCTATGCCTCTGTTCGCTACAATTCTGCCGTAGATAGAGCCTATATATTGATTAGCACACATCGAAGAAAAAGGACTCCGAATTTATCGGAGCCTGAGGATGTTTTAAATTAGACTGAATTGAATCTTAAAAATCCGTGTCGGGAGCAGATCTCCCGATGCCGTAATTAATCTCGTTCTTGTTCGTGTCCACGGAATTTCAATGCCAAATTCCTCCTCATGTCCTAGCTTCTCGCGCACAGGTAGCAGGAATTCTCGTTGTGAATCAGGACTTGCTCGAAGAAAGCGTATGGCGAGTTCGACTTGCCGAAAGCCAATTTCATAAGGATAGCGGTCTTGATCATGAGGAAAATATTCTCCGTGTAGAGAGATATTTGCATCAAGATCACTCGGGGGATTGTTACGAAAGATTGCTTGGAAGAGTGGTACGAGTTCGTCAGCACGTTCGTGACCATGGAACAGCTCTTCCAAAGACAAAACATGTAAGGTTCTTGGCATTGTTCTTCTCCAGTCTCGAATGCCGCATATGGATGCCGATATATGCAATTCGAGAACAAGCAGCATCCATACTCGTAATACGGGATATTGCCAAGCGAGTCAAATGAAAAAAGCCCGCATAGTGCAGGCCTATTGGGCAGGTTTCTTTTCGAGAAAGTGGCAACGCGTACGTTCATAGAGCTCAAGTCGAGATACCATATGTTCTTTAAGAGATTCGGGGACCTCCGAAGGACTCAAACAGTCCTCGATCGCGCCATTAGGGCCGATCCGGACAATGTACAGGTTCGGTTCGTTCCCACGTATGACGTACTTCCATTCCCCTTCGGTTTTTTCGTTAAGGTTCAGTTGCTCCCAGGTGCGCCAGGGCTCACCAAAGCTCGAAGCAAAGAGTCCCATAGTGCGTTCCTTCTAAAGAGCCAGGTTAGCTGTATAGCAGAAATCCTTGACTCTCGTCAAGGATTTCTGCTTCGCACGTCTGTATGTAGATTATTTCTTTCCTACTTTCTCTTCTTTAGCCTTGAGTGGGAGCTCGAGGTGGCGTAGGAATGCTTCAGCTTCTACCTTGTTCTTTGCAGTGGTCACGAGAGTGATTGCAAGACCAAAGACGTCCTTGAGGTCTTCTTCAGATGTTTCTGGGAAGATTGAGTTCTCGCGGATACCGATGGTGTAGTTACCCATTTCGTCGATTGCCGATGCGTTGAGGCCACGGAAGTCGCGTGTACGAGGAAGTGAAATGTGTACGAGCTTGTCGAGGAACTCATACATGCGCTGGCCACGAAGCGTTACCTGGAACCCTACGATGTCACCTTCGCGTGACTTGAAGGCAGCAATAGACTTCTTAGCAACGCGTTGAGCTGGCTTCTGTCCGGTAATACGGGCAAGCTTCTCGCTTACGAGCTTGTTGCGGTTCTTGTCCTTTGCCTTTCCAACACCACTCGATACTACGATCTTGGTGAGACGTGGAGAAGCCATGACATTCTTGTAGCCAAATTGATCCTTGAAGGTTTCAAATGTGCTCTGCTGTTTTTTCTGTGAGATCAACATAAATATAGGATTATGAGAGTGTCGTGCCGCTCTTCTTTGCGAAGCGTACAACCTTACCGTCTTCTACTTTGCGTCCGATGCGCGTAGGCTTCTTTTCCTTAGGGTCCATGAACATGACGTTAGATGCGTCGATAGCGCGTGGGAGCTCTACGATACCTCCACCAGCAGCCTTGAGGTGACGCTTGTAGAGTCCAACGCCATCAATAAGAACCTTTCCTTCTGATGGATGGGTACGAACAATAGTGCCGGTCTTACCCTTATCCTTTCCAGAGATAACCATTACTGAATCGCCTTTTTTGAGTTTCATTTTCATATACAAATAGGTTATACGACTTCAGGTGCGATAGACGCGATGTTCTGCCATCCGCGCTCGACGAGGTCACGAGGCACAGGACCGAAGACACGGTTTCCCTTAGGACCCATTTCCTTACCCTGCTTCTCGATGAGAACAACAGCATTGTCATCGAAGCGAACGTACGAACCGTTAGCACGACGGAATGGCTTGCGCTGGCGTACAACCACAGCCTTGTAGATGTCCTTCTTCTTAACTGCCTTACGAGGCTCTACTGTCTGAATAGACACTACGACTACATCGCCAAGTTCAGCGTAACGACGCTTTGATCCGCCGAGCACCTTGAAGACGCGGGCAACTTTTGCTCCGGAATTGTCGGCGACGGTGACGATTGATTGTGGCTGTAGCATAGGCGTAGTTGTTAATTAATGAGTAGACGGATTATTCCGCTACGTCGGCAGAGACATCAATGCTTGCAAGCTGGAAGCGCTTGAGCTTTGAAATAGGACGGCATCCAACGATGGTAACCTGGTCGCCTACTTTCGCAGTGCTTTCAGGATCGTGAACGAGGAACTTCTTGGTGCGGGTCTGGTACTTCTTGTACTTGGGATGCTTCACGTAGCGAGAAACTGCTACGGTAGCCGTGTCCTTCATAGCCGTCTTTACGACAGTACCGCGGAATGTCTGAGGCTTAATTGTTGTGGTTTCCATATAAAGTATTACGAAGTGGTAGAGGCTGTAGCAGCTTCACGGTTGCGACGACCCTGTTCAGTGAGAACGCGAGCAACGGTTGCACGATTCTTCTTCAACATGCTTGAATCCTTTGCGCGAGATCCTGCTGCAGCAAAGCGCGTAGCACGAAGTTCTTCGCGGTTTTCAGCAAGCATCTTGATGAGCTCTGCAGGTTCTTTTTCGGTGAGATTGATTTTCTTTTTCATAAGCGTCATTTATTGGGCCACTTCGTTAGGCACGTGTTACGACAGTCGTCTTAACAGGAAGCTTTGCGCCAGCGCGGCGGAGTGCATCGCGAGCCTTAACTTCGTCGATACCATCGAGTTCAAACATGACGCGTCCTGGACGAACTTCGAATACGAAGTGCTTAGGATCACCCTTTCCCTTACCCATGCCCACTTCAGCTGGCTTCGCCGTTACTGGGCGGTCTGGGAAGATGCGGATCCAGAGTTTACCACCCTTTCCTGTTGCGCGCGTAAGAACCTTACGAGCTGCTTCGATCTGGTTACTCGTGATGCGGTGAGGAGTTGTAGCCTTGAGGCCGAACGTACCAAATGATACGAGCGTACCGCGTGTATCAGGACGTGCGAGCTTCTCAGCAGACTTTCGTCCTGTCTGCCACTTGCGGTGTTTTACTTTTTTAGGAAATAGCATACGAAAAAGTATTATGCGCGTGGTGAAGGCGTAGCCATGCGCTCGCGTGGCTGTTCAGCTTCTCCACCCATAGTGAACTGGTCGCCGAGATATACCCAAACCTTGATACCAATAACACCAAACGGGAGATTAGCTTCCTGCATAGCGTAGTCAATGTTTGCACGGAAGGTCTGAAGCGGGATACGTCCACGCTTGATCTGCTCAGTACGTGCCATATCAGCGCCACCAAGACGACCTGAAGCAACAATACGAACACCAATGACGTCACGTGCTGACATAACCTTTTCAACCGTGCTCTTAAGTACGCGGCGGAATGGCATACGCTTCTCGAGTCCTTCAACAACCATCATGCCGACTACCGCAGCTGAAGTCTCAGGCTGGCGGATTTCCATGATGTCCATCTTTAGAGTGCGACCATGGTTTGAAGACACCTTATTGATGACTGCAGAAAGTTCCTTGCGGAGCTTGGTAGCGTTTTCACCTGAACGGCCAATAACAAGACCTGGGCGAGCAGTGTGGATAATTACGCGGAGTTCGCTCTGTGAGCGCTCAATTTCTACTTCGGCAACGTGCATGTTGCGAAGCTTCTTTGCAACAAAGGTGCGTACAGCCTGATCTACAGCGATATTCTCGCGGAAAGTCTTCTTGTCTGTAGCAAACCAGCGGCTCCTCCAGTCACGGATGATGCCAAGGCGGTGTGCGTAAGGATGTACGGTATGAGTCATGGTAAATAAAAGGACTACGCCTTGTCGGTAGTTAGGAATACTGAAATCTGGCTCTTGCGGCGTCGAACAGGAGCTGCACGACCCATAGCGCGTGGCATGAACTTAACGAGCATACCAGCGCTATCAACCGTAATGTTCTTTACGATAAGGTTTGTTGTGTCTACACCAGTGTTCTTAGCGTTAGCTACTGCAGACTCAATGAGCTTCTGGATAGGAAGGGAGGCACGCTTAGGGAGGAAGGAGAGGGCTGCAAGTGCCTGAGGTACGCGCTTACCCTTGACCATATCTGTAACGAGACGGACTTTGCGAGGGGTTTGGTTGTAACTGGTAAGGTGAGCTTGCATGATGGTTTACGTAAATACGAACTACTTCTTCTTAGCTGGAGCAGCAGGTGATGCTTTTGCAGCCTTTGCAGCAGCAATCTCAGAGTCCTTGCGCTTCTGCTCAAGCTCCTTCTGCATCTTACCTCCGTGACGAACGAACTTCTTGGTTGGAGAGAACTCACCAAGACGATGCCCAACCATATCCTCGGTAACAAGCACTTCTACGTGCGACTTACCGTTATGGACACCGAAGGTAAAACCGAGCATTTCTGGAGAAATCTGACTTGCACGAGCCCACGTCTTAATCACCCCTGCAGTAGCTGGTTTCTTGTCGGCAACCTTTTGGAGGAGTTTGAAATCCACGTAGGGTCCTTTTTTGAGTGATCGTGACATGTCGTCGTAAGTTGGGAATTAGCTCGCGCTAATTAAAAGCCCGCGCTAGGCGCGAGATAGGTCTAATGTATAGGAAATACCGGGCAGTGTCAAATTCATAGCCTGCGTGCTAGAGTTCCGGCAGAAGTCACGTCCCTCTTGGCCAGAAAGGGCCCGGAAATGTCTAGACATGCTGTAATACGTTTGACCTACCAGAACAAGTATCCTGGGAAGAAGCCGGGTGAAATGGGCTTTTCTACGTCTTCAATCATCGATTTTCTTGATTTGGATGGGAAGATGGCGGCTTTAAATGAGCAGGAAACCGCAGTCAAGGATCATGTTCTAAAGCTTTTAAGCGGCCCGCCCGACTCAATCAGATTGCGGATGAGCATGCGGACTAAGTCTGGCAAATCATTTGCCATAGAGACGCAGTCTCACGCACAGCAATTAGCTGAGAGCATGAAGCGGGCCGAAAAGGTCTCATTCATTGTTCTCAAATCAACATAAGGTCTCGCGTAAGCGGGACTTTTTCTTTTTTCGAGTGCTATCATTCTTGTATATGGATCTTAAACACAAACATTTGGCAGTTATTAGCTCGGGCGCACTTATAGCGATATTCCTCGGTCTTGCAGTCTGGTATATGGCAAGCCACCCAGCTCCGGTTGCTATAGCCCCAATAACCGCTACTACGACACCGATAACGGAACCGGCTCAAACGAATAAAACGATCATTGATCTCCACAAATACTATGAGATCCGAGCGAAGTACCCTCTTCAAGTGCCAATTAAAGAAGGCGGGACAGCTGCACAACAAACGATGGAATCTTTTGTTAAGGATCAAATAGCTACCTTTAAGAGCGAATCGAATCTAGATTCGCTGACACCAGAGGATATAAAGATGCAGGGATTGGATCAGGGCCAGACCTACGCCCTAACTATCGCCTATACAACGCACACAACAAACTCTACGATCTCCTACGACTATGAGATATATGCAAACACGCTCGGCGCTCATCCAAATACGTATTATCGAACCTTCACTTTTGACTCAACCACTGGCCAGCCATTACAGATTGGCGACTTGTTTGTCCCTGGTGCTAAATATCTTGCCACCCTCTCTACTATCGCCCGTGCAAAGCTCCCAGCGATAATAGCCGACAGAGAGCATGTGTCAGTTGCAGAAGTGAGTACTGAAATGCTTGAAGCTGGCACGAAGCCAGAAGCTACAAGCTTCCAGAATTTCTATCTTGAGAATGGAAATTTGGTACTTGTCTTCGCACCATATCAAGTTGGCCCGTATGCGCTTGGAACAATTCTTCTCCCTATCCCCCTTTCAAGTCTAAAGATTTCGCTTAACTCAAAATATCTTCGTTGAAACGAGTCTTAAATTCCTCCCACGGCATTGTGTAGTTAAAGCCAGGCGGTAAGTCTTGCTGTCTACCGAACTTCTCTTTATTCCACGGTACGTTACCTCTGAAATCAACGAAGCAGACTGCGGAGAAACGGCCGTTCTGTGCGCTTTCTTCAGTTGCGACTACTTTATGGCACATAGCTTTCACGTCGCTTTTTAAACGGTACTGAAGGCCAAGTGCAGGAAAGATTACCGTCTGCTCGTGTGAGACAGGAACGGGAGTCCAGTTACCATCGAACGTTAACTGTTCAACGCCCTTATCACTTTCGTACAAGTGAAGTGTAAAACCACCTTTATCTACATGGGGACTCGCAATTTCTTTGCCTGGTTCTTGATCACCAAAGTAATGAAGGAATCGCAACAACAAAGACGGGGTTGCATACGCAACGTCTTCAGCAAATCCTGTCATGCCAAATTCCTCTTCCATGCTTTGAGCAAAGTCTGCCAGTAGCGGAGCGATGAGTTCTGGAAGAACAAGTCCTGCTTCAACAAATTCAGTGATTTCAGGATTGCCAATAGCGGAAGCGCGAGTGAGAAGTTCATCGCGTGCCCTGAGTCGTAAATGAAAGTTTTCTTTCTGATCTAAGGTGTCACCACTTTCTTTCTTTAACTCATACCCGTTTCCGCTTACCCATTTATCAACTTCGTATGGAAACTGCATCTTTATATCCTCTGGGAGTACACAAAACGCTTGCCACGCCTCCATGGCTCTTGCGACTGCCTCACGTAGTTCAGCAGGATATGTTGTGTATACCTTTCCTTTATCGCGAAGCTCTTCTACAGAAATCATAAGCGAGTATTGAGATATTAGTTCCAAGAAGTTTCCTTAAGAATACCGTCTTGTATCAGAGCTGCTGCATATGTATCAAGGTCTGATTCTTGAGAAAGTTCTTCGAGTGACATCCATTTGTATTCGGTGTTCTCAGAAAGGTCGAGTACCGGTTCGCCAATTGTGTTAGCTACGTAGGTGAGTCGCACGATGTGTCGCTCATCGTTTGGAATTATGTCTTGAGCTCCTATAAGCTTTGGTGTTGAGGTTATCGTGAGCTGTGTTTCTTCTTGAACTTCTCTCTTTAGGTTCTCTATGAGACCTGTACCTGGATCGATACGTCCACCAACGATATCCCACGAGCCATTAGTCTTTCCATACTTTTCTTCAGAGCGCTTGAGGAGCAATATCTTTCCTTCTTCATTCTTTAGAAACACCTTTACGCCGACTTGGAGGTTCATTGGATAAGTATACAAGGATAAAAAGAAAGTCTCCGCCAAAGGCGGGGACTTTCTTTTGTATTAGCGCTTCTTGCCGACTTTTCGACGAGAGACGATGAACTTGTTGGAGTACTTCTTCGGCGTTCGGGTCTTCTGTCCCTTGCCGGTTGGCTTGCCCCACATGCTCTTTGCACGTCGGAGTCCACGTCCCTGCTTACCTTCACCACCACCATGTGGGTGATCAACTGGGTTCATGGCAGTACCACGAACAGTTGGGCGAATACCCTTCCATCGTGAGCGTCCAGCCTTTCCGTACTTAACAAGGCGACTGTTCTCGTTACCAACTGCACCGATAGATGCATAGCAGAGATCAGAAACCTTACGTACTTCAGACGATGGAAGCTTGAGCTGAGCGTATCCAGCGTCGTGCGCAACTACTTCAGCGTAGTTACCTGCTGAGCGAGCAAGACGAGCACCTGCACCGAGCTTAAGCTCTACATTGTATACGAATGTACCTGAAGGAATGCGGCCGAGTGGCATGCGGTTACCTGCCTTTACAGGAGCTTCAGCACCAACGATGAATGTGTCGCCGACCTTTGAGTCCTTTGGAGAAAGAACGTAGCGGCGCTCACCGTCAGCGTAGAGAGCAACAGATACGAAACCAGTTCGATATGGATCGTATTCGATAGTTTCAATCTTCGCAGGAATGTCCTTCTTGTTGTAGCTAAAGTCGATATCACGGAAACGGCGCTTGTGACCACCTCCCTGGTGACGTACAGAAATACGTCCAGCGTTGTTGCGTCCTGCATTGTCCTTCTTACCCTTGATGAGGGCCTTCAAAGGCTTGTGGCCAGACAAAAGCTCCCTGTAGGGAAGTGTTGTCATGTTGCGACGACTCGGACTTGTTGGCTTGTAGGTTTTCATAACAAATTTGCTAGAGACTATACGAGATTAAGCGTATCTCCCTTCTTGAGGTATACGTATGCCTTATGGCGACGTGCGCGAGTACCCGTACCACGGCGACTGCGAAGTGAAACGGTCTTTGCAGGAAGGTTTGCGATACGAACCTTAGCAGGTGTTACGCTGTAGAACTTCTCAATTGCAGCTGCAATCTCGGGCTTGGTAGCGTCTGAAGGAACCTGGAAGACATATACGCCACGCTCAGTGCCGATAAGTGCCTTCTCAGAGAACCAAGGTGCCTTAAGGATGTTCGAAAGACGACCGTCTTCGTGGGTCATTGCCTTCTGCTTCACCGTCATCGGGACAGCGCGTCCTGACTTTGATTCTTTCTTAGTTGTTGGGGTAAAAAGTGCCATACAGATTTGATTATGCAGAGAAGCGTGAAGCGAGAACCTTGAGTGACGCTGCTGGATCACTAATGACCAAGTACTTCTTGTTCATAAGGTCGAGCGGGTTCAAGTTGCGAACTTCCTCAGTGATGAAGCTTCCGAAGTTACGGAGTGACTTCTCAGCAGTAGCGTCCTTAGCAGCAAATGCGATGACGGCTGCGTTTACACGCTTAGTTGCAAGTGTTGGCTTGCTTGAACCCTTTGCGATTGCGAGGATAGCAGACTTAGCAGTCTTCGTTGAAGGAGTATCGAAAGTGATGCGATCAATGAAGATGATTTCTCCGTCCTTCCACTTGCGTGCGAGTACTACCTTAAGAGCGGCAAGACGCATTTTGCGGTTGATCTTAACTGAGTAGTCCTTCTCTGCACGTGGACCGTGAGTTACACCTCCACCACGCCATATTGGAGAGCGGTTTGAACCGTGACGAGCACGACCAGTTCCCTTTTGCTTCCAAGGCTTCTTACCACCTCCAGAAACTTCGCTACGGAACTTAGTGTGAGCAACAGTTGGGCGAGCGTTTGCCTGCATACCGATAACAACCTGGTGCACGAGGTCAGCGTTCCACTTAGTAGCGAAAATCTCCTCAGGAAGTGAGACGGTGCCGTTTGAAGCACCGTTCATGCCGTAGATTGTAGCTTCCATAGAACCAGCTGCTACGGTCTTTGTTACCTTCTCAGCTTTTGGTGCAGCAGGTGCTTTCTTAGCCGCTGCTTTAGCAGGTGCCTTTGGAGCTGTTGTCTTTTTTGCGGGTGAAGTTGCCATACGAAAATTAATTAGCCATTGAAGTTATCTCGACTAGTGAGCCCTTAGCTCCTGGAACAGCGCCAGAAATGATGATCTCGCCTTTAGCGGTGTCGATGTGAAGAACCTTGAGGTTCTTGATAGTCACACGGTCAGTACCCATGCGGCCACCCATCTTCATACCCTTAGCGACGCGACCACCTGCGCGACCACCTCCACCGATAGAACCTGGCTCGCGCTCTGAGTGCTTCTGACCGTGTGAACGGCGTCCACCATGGAAACCGTGGCGCTTAACAACACCAGCAAAGCCGTGGCCCTTTGAAGTACCTGCGATGGTAACACCATCACCTACAGCAAAGGTATCGAGTCCGATTTCCTTGCCAACTTCGTACGCGCTGAGGTCAGCGTCGTCTTCGAGGCGGAATTCAAGAATAGTCTGGAAAGACTTGTCGCCAGCTGCCTTAAGGTGTCCGAGGACAGCCTTTGAAAGGCGTTCAGGCTTCTGGTCAGTAAAACCAACCTGAACAGCTGTGTATCCATCCTTACCAATTGCCTCCTTAAGCTGCGTCACGGTAAGTGGCGAAGTCTTGAGAACGGTGCCAGCCCAAACACGCCCATCTTCAGTGAAGATCTGAGTCATGCGGTCTTTCTTGGCTAGGATGAATTTCATGTGTAGAAAAAGGAAAACGCGCCTCAACAGCGCGATTCGCCCTTTCGGGCGTCCCGGCCATTGGTCTTAAGCAAATTCCTAGGAAATCACTTAGTACGTAGCGTTTCAAGCACTATACAGAACCCTATCTAGAAATGCAAGGGAGCGGAAATCCGCCCGTTCAGTTTCTTGGGCGGATTAATCCGTACCTCTTACCGGCTCAGGGCGGTGACCCATGGCCCTCGTTGGTGGAGGATTGTCTCCAAGAGGTTATTTGAACTATATAACGCGTCAGCTGAAGTATTGGTGAACAATTTACGCTCCCCTTTCTTAAGGTAACGGGGACATACAGAGCGTGTAAGCGCTTGTTACCTGGTACGTATGATTAATTGGACATGCGTTCGCAGTCTCAACTTGGTAATAAATATAGGGGCCCGCAGGAAATACGGTTCCTGAGGGAGCGGGACCGCCGGCCCAATAGGAGTTATATATATATCCTGTTGAGGTAAGCCCGCCTGAAACTGAATAAACGGGTTTCTTTATGAATGGAGCAATCGCAGCGTCGACTGCGCTATTTGCACTGTATGAACTAAATCCTCCGCCGCAAGTCGTACTGACGCAGGTCCAACCACCGAGGGAGCTTGGGTACGCATTTGCCGCATCATATGCAAGAGTGAAGGCCTTCGTGAGTTCCTGCACGTCAGACGTGCGAGCCGCATCATTCCCTTTACTTCGAGCCGTGTTAAGGCTCGCTAATACAACTGCCGACAGAACTCCAATAATGGCTATGACAACAAGGAGTTCGATGAGTGTAAAACCCTTCCGAAGGGTACGGCGTATCATTATTGAATTCTACCATTGGTGGTGGTAATCCATTAACTAAATTACTGTATATAAAAAGCCCCGCTTGCGCGGGGCTTTTTATAGTGTCAGCTTTCGCTTAAACCATTTTCACATCAATCGTAACTCCCGAAGGAAGATTGAGGTTCGTAAGCGCTTCGATAACTTTCGGACTTGGCGAAAGAATATCGATAAGACGCTTATGGATGCGCATCTCGAACTGTTCGCGAGCGTCTTTATGGACGAACGTCGAACGGTTCACGGTCCATCGCTTTATCTCAGTTGGAAGCGGTACAGGGCCAACGATCTTCGCATCGAAGCGATTAGCGGTGTCCATGATCTGCTTCACTGAGAGGTCGAGGATCTTGTGTTCGTAGGCACGCACGCGGATGCGGAGCTTTGGCTCAGCAGCTGCTTCGGCTATCTTCTTAGGCGCTGCCTTCGTTGAAGCCTTTTTAGTTGGTGTGGTTGCCATACGGGTAAGTAATCGTGCGGGTATTAGGCGACGATTTTCGTAACGACGCCAGCACCAACAGTCTTGCCTCCTTCACGAACTGAGAAGCGAGTGTTGTCCTCAAGCGCGATAGGTGCAGTGAGCTTTACCTTGAAGGTAACAGTATCACCTGGCATAACCATCTCCTTTCCATCTGGAAGGGTTACCTCACCTGTAACGTCCGTAGTACGAACGTAGAACTGAGGCTTGTATCCTGAGAAGAATGGAGTGTGGCGACCACCTTCGTCCTTAGAGAGGATGTATACCTCTGCTTCGAACTCAGTGTGAGGCGTAACCGTGCCAGTCTTTGCAAGAACCTGGCCACGGTGCACGTCTTCCTTCTTTGTTCCGCGAAGAAGAATACCAGCGTTGTCGCCAGCTTCTCCCTGCTGGAGCTGCTTGTTGAACATTTCGATACCAGTAACAGTAGTCTTTGCAGTTGGGTGGAGGCCGACGATTTCAACTTCCTCACCAACCTTAACGATACCGCGCTCGATACGACCGGTGATAACCGTTCCGCGTCCTTCAATCGAGAAGATGTCCTCGATAGGCATAAGGAATGGCTTGTCGAGGTCACGCTCAGGCTGTTCGAAGTATGTGTCCATAGTGTCCACGAGCTCCTTAACCTTGAGTGCCCAAGGATCAGAAGGATCCTTTGCTTCAAGTGCCTTGAGACCAGAACCCTTAATAACTGGTGTTGTTGCACCATCGAAGCCCTGCTTCGTAAGGAGTTCACGGATTTCCTCTTCAACGAGTTCAACCATGTCAGCATCATCCACCATATCTACCTTGTTGAGGAAGATGATGAGCTTTGGCACACCAACCTGCTTTGCAAGGAGGATGTGTTCGCGGGTCTGAGGCATAGCACCATCAGTAGCTGCAACCACGAGTACTGCGCCGTCCATCTGGGCAGCACCAGTAATCATGTTCTTGATGTAGTCGGCGTGACCTGGAGCATCAATGTGAGCGTAGTGACGGTTTGGACTCTCGTACTCTGAGTGGTGGAGTGCGATTGTAATACCACGAGCCTTTTCTTCAGGCGCGTTGTCAATTGCGTCAATAGCCTCAGCGCGAGCCTTGTAGCCAGCGTCTTTGTTGAGGTTAAGGACGTTAAGAATAGCTGCAGTGAGCGTAGTCTTTCCATGGTCGACGTGACCGATGGTTCCTACGTTCATGTGCGGCTTAGAACGATCGAATGCTTCTGCTGCCATATGTTTGTAAATTACTGGTAGTAATACCGGATAAATAATTGCTGCCACCGTAGCAACCGTAAAAGGCGCCGAACGGAAATACCCGCGCAGCGCCTTTTACCAGTCAGATCTGCCCTTGTGGACAAAACAACATGTAAAAGAGCGCCAACTCGCGTTAGTACTAAGGTACCGTTTTGGGCGCTCGTCGTCAACTAGTCGTATAAAAGAAAAGGGCCCCGCCATAGCAGAACCCTTTATAGTTTATGATCGTCGCTGTTAAGCGGAGGTCTGGATGCGGGCCTCAAGCATCTTCTGGCAGTAATGCGTGTCATAGACATCTGCAATGATTGCCATGATGGGACCCAGGAGGGTCGACAGTATATAGTCGCGCTCCAGCTCGTATTCGACCTGCGTCAAAACCGGGTCGTGAAGAATCTTCCAGACCACGGAGTCTTCGGCGACGTGTGCGCTGAAACCACCGTGGTCGAGCGCCGCCCTAATCTCCCGAGCAGCGATGTCGAACGCACCCTTCTTGGTAGTGCTGAGCTTACGCAGCTCCGGCATTACGGTGGCGATGACAATATTCTTCGCTGCCTGAACCTCTTCACAGCGTTTGAAATAATCTATCACGTGCTTTCTCCCATAGCAGAACCGTTAGTTTACGGCTGCAAATCTAATATGACATAATAATTATATAAAGTAAAGACCCGGCATGCCGGGTCTTTACTTTCAGTCGAGCGGTAAGGATTATTTACGTGCAGCAATAATATCCTGTGCAACGTTGCTTGGCACAACCTCGTAGTGATCGAATTCCATAGTCATGGAACCACGACCTTCCGTCATTGAGCGAAGCGTTGTTGTGTAACCGAACATTTCAGAAAGTGGAACCTTTGCGTTCACCACCTTGTTCATGCCGCGCTCCTCCATTCCTTCGATAGAAGCACGCTTTCCTGAGAGGTTACCGGTGATATCACCCATGAACTGCTCAGGGACAACGACTTCAACCTTCATAATAGGTTCGAGGATAACAGGCTTAGCCTTTTGCGTTGCTTCCTGGAATGCCTGGGAAGCGGCAATCTTGAAGGCGATTTCAGATGAGTCGACATCATGAGACGAACCGTCGTAGAGTTCAACAGATACGTCAACGATTGGGTAACCTGCGAGTACGCCACGACCGAGTGACTCACGAATTCCCTTTTCAACAGCCGGGATGTATTCCTGAGGAATAACACCTCCCTTGATGTTGTTAATGAACTCGAAGTGGTCCTCACGCTTCACGTTCTTAAGCTCCTTCGCATCAGGATCAAGTGGCTCAAGGTGCTTCACGCGAATCTTCACGTGACCATACTGACCCTTACCTCCTGTCTGCTTGATGTACTTGTTGTCGACGTCTGCAGTACCCAGAATGGTTTCGCGATACGCAACCTGTGGCTTTCCAACATTCGCACCAACGTTGAACTCGCGTTGCATACGATCAACGAGGATTTCAAGGTGAAGCTCACCCATACCTGCGATAATTGTCTCAGCAGTTTCTTCGTCAGAAGAGATACGGAACGTAGGATCTTCGTCAGAAAGCTTCTTAAGCGCCATACCCATCTTCTCCTGGTCAGCCTTTGTCTTTGGCTCAATACGGAGTGATACCACTGGTTCTGGGAAGACAATCTGCTCAAGAATGATCGGGTGTGCTTCGTCGCAGAGTGTGTGCGAAGTCTTCGTATCTTTAAGACCAACGAATGCAGCGATTTCTCCAGTGAATACCTTCTCTACTTCTTCGCGCTTGTCAGCCTGGAGACGAACGATACGTCCAATACGCTCCTTGGTACCTGTGTTCGCGTTGTAAATGTATGAACCTGCAGAGACTGTTCCTGAGTACACGCGGAAGAATGTAAGAGCCCCCACGTATGGGTCTGTCTGAAGCTTGAAGGCTAGTGCTGTGAACGGCTCAGAGTCATCTGGCTTTCGGTATACTTCTTCGTCAGTCTTTGGGTTGATTCCCTTAACTGGTGGAAGGTCGAGCGGGCTTGGAAGGTAGTCAACAACAGCGTCGAGAACGAGCTGTACGCCTTTGTTCTTAAGCGCAGAACCTGCGTATACCGGGAAGATTTCATTTGCAATGATTCCCTTACGAAGTGATGCCTGAAGTTCAGCGTATGTTGGCTCGTTACCTTCAAAGTATGCATTCATCTGAGCTTCGTCTTGTTCAACGATGCGCTCAATGAATTCAGCACGATACTTTTCAGCTTCAGCCTTGTACTTTTCAGGTACTTCTCCTTCGATAACGTCCTCACCCATGTTTCCGGTGAAGGTATAGGCCTTCATGCCGAGGAGGTCGATAACGCCTTCGAAGTCACCTTCAGCTCCCATTGGGATCTGTGCACGAACAGCCTTCTTTGAAAGACGGTCGAGAATCGTTGCGTATGAACGTTCGAAGTCAGCACCAGTACGGTCGAGCTTGTTGATGAAACAAATACGAGGCACATTCGCTTCGTCAGCATAGCGCCAGTTTGTTTCTGACTGTGGCTCTACTCCTGCAACACCGTCGAATACGACTACTGCTCCGTCGAGTACACGCATCGAACGCTTCACCTCAGCTGTGAAGTCGATGTGTCCTGGTGTGTCGATGACGTTGAAACGGAACTTCTTTGCAGCATCCTTCTTATCAGGCTCGTTAGTACGGGTCCAGAAACAAGTAATAGCAGCCGAGGTAATGGTGATACCGCGCTCGCGCTCCTGCTCCATCCAGTCAGTCGTGGTTTCACCAGTGTGAACCTCACCAATCTTGTGCTGGGAACCTGTATAGAAGAGCACACGTTCAGACGTCGTGGTCTTTCCGGCGTCAACGTGAGCAATGATGCCGAAGTTTCGAACTTTCTCGAGTGGATAATCGCGGTTCATAGAGTGGATATAAAATTAAAAAGCCCGCTGAGGCGTTATGGATAGGATACGTTTTCGGAGCGCAAAAGGCAAGAAAAGAGGACCGACGGGATACCGTCGGTCCTCACGTTTAGATAATCTTCAAGGGCTTCTCGAAATGTTGATAGTCCCTCAAAGTACTCCAGTTACCTCCCCAAGTCCAACCATAAGAGAGGAATAAATTGACAACATCACTTCCACGATACAGCGTGCCAGGCACGTGATGGTCATGAAACGCGCCGGGTGGACACGATCTGCCATCTCCCGTGATGCACGGATTCAGCATTGGGTTTAAATCCAACGCCCAACCGTACGAATGTTGCGAAAAACGAATCGTACCTGTAATCAAACGAAGATTAAAGGCGTGGCTGTTATTAGCAGCCATTGATGCGTCATCACTCCACCCATACGCAACTACCGGCACAACACGTGCGATCGGAAACTTCATAGCCAGTAGCTGTGCAAACAACTGTCGCAACTCATTCTTAAGACAATTATGCGCGACGAGTTGACCCTGGTGCATTTTCCCGTCGAACGAAAAATATCTGACGGAGAAGAGTACCAGGGTTCGCCGAATATCGGCAGGAATTGTAATACCAGCGAGCGCCTCATCTAACGAGGCGAGCCGGCTATCATACATAATGGCAGCCATCTTACACCTCTCTCGTTGAATCCTTAGTTACCTTACTAGAGACAGAGTCAGTGTCAAAAGACAGAGTTTCTAGGCTATTTTGAAGTGTAGTTTGGGAAGCGTCGTACGCTTGTTATCGGCCCATTGTTGTCACGTGCTTGATCAATTGCAACTTCAGTTAATGGTTGGATAAGAGCTCTTCGGTACGGATCCGCAATGGTTGCGTGTAAACAATTAGTAGCATCCACCATAATTACTACGTGACTACCCTTATCTTTAGTCCAGAAAACAAGGTCACCACGCTGAAGGTTAGAAAAATCAGTAATGATTTCTACAGGCTCTCCAAGCTTTTCCATTTCACCCGACTTAACGTCGTAGGGACACGGAATGCCTGCTGCCATACACCCTGCCTGCACGAGCGTTGAACAATCAATCAGGCTACTGCGTTTCTCATATCCATATGAAGCGCCTAAGAATTTCAAACACTCTTCAACAAAATCTGGTGCACGGTAAGCAATATCAGAAAGATGCGTTTCAAACACCCACCCAGCTCCCTTGATACGACACATGAGACCTTCTGGTGTCTGTTGCGTATCTTCTACCGACACGCGCGAATTAAAGTATAACGGTCCAGAAGACAGTGGCTTTTTGAAGTTTGGTTCCGCATAAATAGGTGCGAATCGAACACATATGCGATGTGTTGGTTCAAATGTATCAATTAGATGAATATTCTTTGCGAAGCCGACGTATTGATCCATGTCATCAGTCCTGACTTCTACATACTCGCCTTCGACACGAAATACTTTTACTCGCTCTCCAAAAAGCAGTTCAATCTTTATGAGAGACTCTTCAGACGGCTCCTTTTGCACTTGAGCTGCTGCAACACCAATTTGTCGGAAGACACTTTCCATATAGCAAAAGTATAAACGAAAAGAGCCCTTAGGGCTCTTTTCGGAAACTCTTATTTGTTGAACTATTGAGTCATCATTGCGCCTGTGCCTGCTCCAGTCGTTCCTGTAGGCGTCTGTATTTCCGCCGGGTATGAGTAGCTCGGTGTTGGATTCGAGAGTGTCATAACTGCACCAATAAGGTTGAGGATCGTGTAGAGTGCGATCGCTGCAGCAAGAGCTGTAGTAACGAAGAATATTCCAAGACCTACGGGTGAGCACCAGCTCGACCAATAACTGTGGGGTCCGTGGTGATGACCGTGCTTATGCTCGTCATCGTGGTTCATATCGTGATGCATCGTATTTATAGTTACCTGATTAATTTCTGTCTCGATTATTATACTCCCAGACCACAAAGACAAAAAGAAAACCGCCTTTGCAGGCGGTTTTCTTTGGTACTTTTTAAACTATTACCAAGCGAAGTGAGCAAATGCCTTGTTGGAATCTGCCATGCGGTGCATGTCGTCCTTCTTCTTGATTGCAGAACCTTCGTTGTTTACCGCGAGCATGATCTCGTCAGCGAGCTTCTGTGCCATTGGCTTTCCCTTTCGAGCGCGAGCAGCATTGATGAGCCATCGGTATGCAAGAGATACGCGGCGCTGCTGAGGCACTTCACGAGGAACCTGGTAGTTTGCACCACCAACACGACGTGAACGTACTTCCATAAGAGGTGAAACGTTGCGGATAGCTGTTTCGAAAGTCTCAAGAGCATCTACTTCACCACCCTTAGAGATGATCGTGAGTGCATCGTATACAACCTTGCGAGCTGTATCCTTCTTACCGTCGAGCATTACGGTGTTGATGAAGCGTGAAATAGCTTCTGAGTTGTACTCAGAGTCTGGACGGCGAGGATGCTTGTTGTTAAGAGGGTGTCGCATGATTAAAAATATTACGCCTTAGGCTTCTTAGCTCCATACTTAGAACGTCCACGGCGACGCTTGTCGATACCAGCAGTATCAAGGCGACCACGAACAACGGTGTACTGTACGCCGATATCCTTAACGCGACCACCACGAAGCATAACCACTGAGTGCTCCTGGAGGTTGTGACCCTCACCAGGGATGTATGCAGTAACTTCCATACCGTTAGTAAGGCGAACACGAGCGATCTTACGAATAGCCGAGTTAGGCTTGCGAGGAGTCTTCGTAGTCACTTTTGTGCAAACACCACGCTTAAACGGCGCCGGGTAGAAGGTTGGGCGGTTCTTAAGTGCATTAAAACCACGGCCAAGAGCGAGGACTTTTGATTTCCTCGGGGTGCTCTTGCGAGCTTTCTTTGCGAGCTGGTTAATGGTTGCCATTTGTGAAATGAAAACTCCCCACGGGAGTTAAGAAGACTATATAAGATGTGGTGATTTTATGCAAATAGGCGATGCAAGAAGACCAGACCAGAGACCGGAAGAAACGCAGGATTTACTCAGGAATTCCTTAGAACTGTTTGAGCTTCTTATTAGGGTTCAACGACTACAGTGCAGCAATGACCAGTCGTGCCCGCCTAAAGAAACATATTATGCCTATTCTTATCCTGCTTTTGTGGGCTGTTTTAGTTTTATTTCCCCTGCCCTCAAGCGCCGAGATGTTAATTGCGGCAATAGTGGAGCCGTTCCAAGAAGCATCTTCCTCGCCTTCAGCACTCGAAACCGGTTCAAGTTCTGCGACGCTGCCTGAACAAATGAGTGCAGCTCCTGAAATTGATGGTATCGCTATTCTTACACCAACTGTTTCAATCAAATTCCCCTACATGCCAATACGCAGTCTTGAACAGAGCGGTCTTAAGGCAGGCGACCAGTTCAATGTATCGGCGCAAAATATTGGTGCGACTTTTAACACCGTCACCGTTGATCTGCATGAGCTCGGGCTGCCATCGGTCGTTCCGATGAGCAAGGAAATTATTGGTACTTTTTTCACATCTGCCCTTATCCTGCCTGCAAGCACCACAGATGGAATTAAAACATTTACCATTCACGCCAAGGACAGCATTGGAAACAGCTCAACACTTCAAGGCACCGTAGTGGTCGATACTATACCCCCAACGGGCACACTTAGTGCGACGTTCTCCAAGAGTAATGATCTCACCGGCACGTGGACTACACACGTATCTGGAACTTTTAAAGGAACTGGTTCTAATGGAAGAATTATAAATGAGTACACGTATGGCATAGATAAAAACGGTAAGCATATGGACGGTGGCTATACGAGTGAAGCTGATTCAATCCTTCAAGCGACATCACCCTATTCCTTAGACCTTCCCATTACTGCCCCTGACATTACATGGTCGTCCATGGGATATGCCGTAACGATCGCAGATCAAGCAGGAAATCTAACCACGGTTGAAAGCAAAGCCGTTCCTATTGTGCGGCCAGACGTACCATTTATTGACCACGCTATTAGTGGAGGTCTCGTTACGCCTACTGCATACAGGAATATTCCTTCTGGGGTTGGGATTCCGTATTCACTTATTACCTCTCTGCCGAGTGGTGACTACTACGCCGTCGTGTTTTTCGATGGCATTAATGGGTGTCCGAGTAGCAACTATCAAATTAATGCATTTGTGCCAGGGAACACGTGGGGTGTTGGAGTGCGTCCTGACTTGTATCAGAAAGCATATCGTTCAAGTGGAGGTGGATGTATGCAAGAGTTCAATATTGATCCTACAAAGGGTGACGAGTGGTTTTGGGGAGCTCTAAGCAATACAGGATCAGCTCCTGCTATTGCAGACGTCGACGGCATTCCAGCATTTGCTATATGTGCCACTGCAGCAACATGCGATCCCATCGCTCCTCACGCGCTCATAGTTGCACCAGAACCTAC
>JBDSUM010000025.1:0-11609 GCA_039927695.1 Minisyncoccota bacterium | reverse complement strand
TTTTCCCGCCGTTCACAGGGTCTTGGCCTCGTTCGCGCAATGCGCAACCGCCGTTATTACATTCGTCTCAAGTCTAAGAATGTTGACCATGCTCGCGCGATGATCCGTGGAGAGCGCATCGCTGAGTACAATCAGCTCGTAAAACTTGGCAAGATCGACCCTACAGCTCGCAAGACCAAGGGTCGCAAGTAAAGTGCGTCGTAAGTAAAACCAAGTGCAGGCAAGCACTCTCGATATCAGAACGTTTACCAGGCGCAAGACGCCTGGTTTGCCATATAGGGAGATGGTTCAGGAAGTACTTCCCGGCTGGGACATCTCGCTCGTATTTGCAGGAGAGATTCGTGCCAAAGCTTTGAATATTGCACTTCGCAACAAGGATTACATTCCGAACGTACTTTCATACGAAACAGGAAAGAAGTCGGGAGAAATTATCATTTGCCCTTCGATTGCAAAGAAACAAGCACCCGAACACGAGCTTCCTTACAAAGGATTTCTCGCCTTATTGTTTATCCACGGTTTGCTTCATTTGAAAGGACAGCGTCACGGGGCTACAATGGAGAAACAAGAACGGCAGCTCGCTGCCCGGTTTACTAACAACGCACTTTCAAATGTCACGACGCATAGCAACAGGAATTGATATCGGAACGCATCAAACGAAAATCGTCGTGGTTGAGGAAGTGATGACTCCAGAAGGTTCTTCCATACAAATCATTGGAACAGGTATGAGTGAGAGCGCTGGCATGCGCCAGGGCTACATCGTTGACCTTCCAGATGCTACTGCAACCATCCTCGCAGCAAAGCGTCAGGCTGAAGCATCAGCACACATGCCGATCAAAGCAGGATTCCTCGCAGTGGGTGGCGTATCGCTCGACGAGTCACGCGGTGAAGCAGAGACTATCATCTCTCGTGCTGACGCAGTGATCACTGATTTGGATATTGAGAAAGTGCGTGACGGTGCCCGTCGCGCTACCGAGCACAATTTTCTTAACAAAAGGGTTCTTCATGAAATTCCACTTGCTTGGAAGGTAGACGGTGTGAAGACCCTGGGTGAACCATTAGGAATGCGCGGTACTAAGCTTGAAGGTGAGTTCCTTTTCATTACCTGTCTATCTCAACATGCTGATTTGCTAACAAGCGCAGTTGAGAACGCCGACATTGAAGTCATCGATCGCATGGCTTCCCCACTTGCTGGTTCCTACGTCACTCTTACCAAAGACCAGAAGATGAAGGGCTGCGTACTTGCGAACATTGGTGCTGAAACAGTGTCTATTGTTGTCTACGATGAAGGCCTGCCTGTTTCTGCAAAGGTATTCCCTCTTGGCTCCACGAATATTACCGACGACCTTGCTCTTGGTTTCAAGATTTCTCTTGAAGATGCTGAGCGCATAAAGCTCGGACGATTGTCAGGCACCATGTATCCACGCAAAAAAGTAGAAGAGATTATTTCTACGCGTTTCCATACTATGTTTGATCACATCGATAAGCATCTCCGTTCACTCGGTCGTCGTGGCACGCTTCCAGCCGGCATCATCCTTTCAGGTGGTGGCGCAGGACAAACTTCGATTACGGACATTGCAAAGAATGCACTCAATCTCCCATCACGTATTGCAGACGTAAAGCTTTCCGCTGACTCAAAAGCGAAGGACGCAACATGGGCAGTCGCGTATGGTCTTGCACTTTGGGGACTCACGGGTGACACCGAACCTGCAAAGAAAGATCTTGTGGGAAATCTTGTTCGTTCTTCTCAAAAGTTCCTCAAGCAGTTCATGCCGTAGGGTGTTTTGTATTCAAAAGGCCAAAAAACATAAACACAGGGCGCACCTTAGTCAATATTTGCATATTTAAACGGTGTAGTATTATATGTTGACTAATCCCCAAATATTCGTAAACCCCTATGTCCAAGCGCGTAACACCTGAGATCGAGACGTTTGCACGCATTCGCGTGGTTGGTACCGGCGGTTCTGGCAACAATGCTGTGAACCACATGATCAACTCAAAGGTTAAGGGCGTTGAATTCGTGGCTATCAACACGGATGCTCAGGATCTCCACCGCTCACTTGCTAAGCGCAAGATCCACATTGGTAAGAACCTCACCAAGGGACTCGGTGCTGGAATGAACCCAGACCTCGGCCGTCGTGCTGCAGAAGAAACACGTCAGGAAATCCAGGAAGCTCTCCAGGGTTCAGACATGGTCTTC
Source organism: Minisyncoccota bacterium (assembly GCA_039927695.1). Taxonomy (GTDB): domain Bacteria; phylum Patescibacteriota; class Minisyncoccia; order Phycocordibacterales; family Phycocordibacteraceae; genus C7867-001. Next base: position 9,412 of record JBDSUM010000025.1, on the reverse strand, counting down.
ATCACCTGTGGTATGGGTGGCGGTACCGGAACTGGTGCAGCCCCTATCGTTGCAAAGATCGCAAAGGAACTCGGCGCACTCACGGTGGCTGTTGTTACCAAGCCGTTTGCCTTTGAAGGCGCGCAGCGCACTGAGATCGCTGAACAGGGACTCGCACAGCTTAAGAAAGAAGTTGATGCGTACCTCATCATTCCTAACGACAAACTCCTTTCAATCGTAGAGGCACAGACTTCTGCAAAGACTGCATTCGCTCTTGCCGATGAAATCCTTCGCCAGGCTGTTGAAGGTGTTTCTGACATCATCACCACTCCTGGAGAAATCAACACTGACTTCAACGACATCAAGGCAATTATGGAAGGCGCAGGTCCAGCCCTTATGGGTATCGGTATTGCTGATGGCGATAACCGCGCAAAGGACGCAGCTGCTCAGGCGGTTAATTCCCCACTTCTCGATGTATCTATCACTGGTGCTAAGGGAATCCTCTTCGTTGTTGCCGGTGCTGATGACCTTGGAATCCTCGAGGTTCAGGAAGCAGCAAAAGTTATCAGCGAGTCTGTCGATAAGTCAGCAAAGGTTATCTTCGGTATCATGCGCGATGAAAAGCTTAAAAAGGGCCAGGTTCGCATCATCGTTATCGCTACTGGTTTCCCTGACACCGGTACAGAAGCAGGCAACAACGCATTCGAACGCTCACTCTTCTCAATGCCCAAGCCTGAGCAGGAAGAAACTCGTGGACGCATTTTTAACGACATGCTCGGGCGCAAGGAAGAAGCCACTCCGATGGCAGCTGAGGAACCAATTCAAATGCCTTCAATGGCAGCTCCAAAACGTGAAGAGCCAATTGTTACAGCAACACCTCGCGTAGATGTAGCTCGAACCGTTACTCCTCCTGTAGTTGAGGACGAAGACGAAGCATGGGGTGCAATCCCAAGCTTCCTCCGCCGCCACAAGAAGTAGTAGACCGAAAAGACTAGTGTTATAAAATCGCCGTTTCGCATAGGAATGCTGCACTTGGCAATCCTGAACCGATTTTATAACACTAGTCTTTTCTCATTTGGTATACTGAGTCTATGAACGACTTACTTATCATCGGGGGTGGACCAGCAGGAGTTGCAGCGGGAGTGTACGCTGCACGAAAGTTTTTAAAGACTGACTTAGTCGCCGAAGAAATTGGCGGCCAAAGTACCGTTTCTGAGGGAATACAGAACTGGGTTGGCACCGTGAATATTCCAGGCACCGATCTTATCAAAGCCTTTAAAGAGCACCTGCAAGCGTACAAGGGTGAGAATCTAACCATTCATGAAGGAAAGCGGGTTGAATCGCTCACAAAGGCACAGGGAGGCTTTGAAGCTACGCTGAAGGATGGCTCGAAGCTCACAGCGCGCGCTGTACTCATTGCTTCTGGCGCAGCACGCAAAAGACTTACTATTCCTGGAGCTGACCAGTTTGAGCATAAAGGTCTCACCTATTGTGCCTCCTGCGATGGACCACTCTTTGGTGGTATGGATGTGGCCGTGGTTGGAGGAGGAAATGCAGGCTTTGAATCTGCCCTGCAGCTTTTGGCGTACTGTAAGTCGGTAACGCTTATTCATAAGTATGGAGAATTTAAGGCTGACGAAATCACCGTTCGTAAGGCAATGGAGCATCCAAATATGAAAGTACTTACGACGACAGAACCGGTTGAAGTGCTCGGTGAGAAATTTGTAACCGGACTCGTCGTGAAGCACCTTGAGACAGGAGAAACGACTACCCTTCCTGTTTCTGGAATCTTCGTTGAGATTGGGGTTGTGCCAAGCACTGGTTTTGCAAAAGATTTGGTGGAGCTTGATGCCGTTGGACGAGTCGTAACCGATCCACGCAATCAGCACACGAGTGTTGAAGGTGTATGGGCAGCCGGTGATTGTACGGACGAGCTGTACCATCAGAACAACATTGCCGCAGGCGATGCAGTGAAAGCTCTGGAAGACATATACATTTGGGTTAAGAAACAGGACTAAGTAGCGCCAAAAACGAAGTCAAAAGAAAAACCCGCGCCATAGGCGCGGGTTTTTCTTTCTGTGGAGTGGGTCCTATACAGCTTCTGCTGTATCATCGCCATCCTCCGTAGCTTCGTCCGCTTCCATTCCTTCATCTGAAGATGAGGTTGGTGTAGGAACTTCGTGAGCTGGCATTTCTGTAGGTGCGTCAACAACTTCAGCGCCCTCTTCTGGGGTAACTACTTCTACTTCTGTATTATCATCCATAGTATTTTTTGCTGGTCGTACCTTTCTTTATTCCGAAGAAAAAAGAAAGGCCTTCCATATATTGGCTGGCAATGATTCGACCGGGTTAACAAGTACAGTATATCACGCTTTGCTGAAGAGCTCATGAAGGCTCTGGCGAGACCTAGGCACCAACCATTTCCCAGATCTTAGCCGATACGTTGCGAGGCTTCCCTTCAAACGGCAGGTGATGGTTATCAAAGAATGGCATTGAATTACACTCAAGGATTCCACACCGCTCTTGCTCCATCCACGAGCGCGTGAGGTCTTCGATTATAAAATCGATGCCTGCGATAGGTGCTTTGAGTGCTTTTGCGACGTCTTCAAACAATTGAATGTTATCTGGATGAACGTTATCAGTGGTATCAGCCGTGGTTCCTCCCACCCCCCAGTTCACTTTCTGATGAAGCATGACTCGTCGTCCAATTTCTGGAATGCTGTCGGGAGTAAGTCCCTGCCAGCTAAGTTCTGCTTCAGCTGCTTCAGTGATAGCAAGTTTGGAGAAGTAGGGGCCACTGCGAGCAGGATTAAGATTGGCGACGGCAATCAATTCTTCAACACTGCTAACACCATCACCTACAACAGATGGCGGATCGCGCCTGAGCGCAGCTGCAAATTTCCCATCTATGACCGTTGCTCTATATACACCTCCGACAAGTTCTTCTTCAACAAGTGCATAGGGTGAGACCTGCTTTGCAATACGAAAAGCTCGAAGCAGTTCTTCTTCTGAATCGATATGCAGTATTGTATGGCGCGAAGCTGAACCTAGGTGAGGTTTAGTTATGACGGGCGGCGTGAGTGTTCGGTATATCTGCAATGCCTTTCGTTCAGTAAATGCTTCCCCGCCTTTTGCTACAGGAAAACCGAGCTTTCTAAACTGCTTCTTGAGTTCAGCTTTGTTATCCATCCACCACACGCGTGCACCAGCATTGTTCCCAAGAGGAAGTCCTTCGAAGGCTAGTTTTCTGCCATCGGGTAGCTTTGCTACAAAAATGTTGCGTGCGAGTCCAAATAAACGGAATTCCCACATGTCGATACCGCGCGCCTTCGCCTCTTCCCATAACACCTGCCCTAGAAGCAGGGTTTCATCATCCATTTCTGTTTGCTTCTTTGCGACTCCAAGTTTAACCAAACCGGAAAGCATGTGTGGAGTTACCTTTCGTTCAATAACAGCCATTCCGCGTGCTGCGGTTCTAAAGATGGGACCGGGAGTAAATATTGGTCGAAGAACACCATCAACGATAATGGTTGCGTACGTAAGTTTATGCGGCACACCTGCTCCCCCACACTCAATACACTCTTTTGAATTCGACATGTCCCTAGTATATCAAGCTAATGGCGGCTGCGAATCTCCTGTCTTACCTGCCATGTACTCTACGTCCCGTACGCGATACTCATTTACCGTATTGTGTGCAAAACGTGTTTCTTCTGGCAGTCGGTGCTTTCGTATCGACTGCTTAATAATATGTAACGATTCCTCAAGCGTAATTAGGTGCCCTGGTGAAATAAAGATTGGCTTTACGTTTACCTTTGTACGAAGCGCTGCGCCAATTATCTCTTCCTTGTTGTACTTGTCGTAGAGGTATGAGATATCACCAGCTTTGTTTCCCGGCTCTTCATATATCCCCGTCAGTACCGACTTTGCACAGCCAATGGTTGGAATTCCGAGCACGAGCCCTAAGTGTGTAGCAATACCGAGTCTTCGCGGGTGCGCAATGCCGATACCATCCACAACAAGTACTTCTGGCTTGGTGCCAAGTTTTTCCCAGGCCTTCAGCAACATAGGTATTTCACGAAATGAGAGTAGGCCAGGGACATACGGAAATGGAATCGTATCCTTTACGACTGCATGATCAATAAGTTGGAGTTCTGGAAATGTGAGTGTAACGAAACCTGCAAAGCCTTCTTTGGCAAAGCGGTTCATAGAAACATCACACCCGCCCACTATCGTGGGCGGGTGTGCTAGGGGCGTGAGCAGTATTTGCTCTCGCAACTCTTTCTGAAGCTGTATCGCCTCTTTAGGTGTTAATTTCCAATCACTCTCACGCATTACGTAACTTAATTAGAGACACAGACACCACCGACATCTCCGAATGGAAGGCTCGAGCTTGCCATAGGAGCACAGTGGTAGCCAACGATACACTGCTTTGCATTAGCTGAGTTGCCACCACAATGCGCACCTGCTGCAGCCTTTGTAGAAGCTGTTGAAGTCGATGTACTTGTTGTAGTTGAAGTAACAGTTGTCTTAGTAGTCGTTTGTCCCATCGTTCCATCTGGCTGCGTATTTTGCGCAGCAGTATTCTGCATTTCTATTGTAGTTGTTGCAGTGTCAGAGACCGTATCAGTCGTCCCAAATGCGTAAAAGCCGAAACCGATGAGGATAATAAGAATAACTCCGATAAGCACGTAATATTGGTTTTTCATACATTTATTCTATACCAATCTTCATGTGTTTATGATGAGGAACGAATTGCATAACGGGAAAAGGATTTTCCAACTACGGTACCCGCTATTGATCCAATAATAAGTCCTGCAACAGCATCCGATAGCCAATGAATACTCATTGAAACGCCAACGCCGATATATAGGGCATACAGTAGCACGGCGTATACCAACCAGCGCTTCTTGGGGTACATACATACGAGCGCCACTGCCATAGAAAAGGCAATGGTTGTATGCGACGATGGCCATCCCCAGAAGATGCCATGCCTTAAGAAACCAAATTGGAAGCTATGGCTTATATCTACGGCATAATTTTGCAGATCTGGTTGAAGTCGTCCTGTGAAGGTCTTATAGATTGAAGAGACAATTGATCCTAAGAGAGCGGCTTGAGCTAATAGCCAACCCGCGTACGTCATTTCTGGTTTCTTTTTCCAGGCACCGTATGCGAGAAGCCCGAGTGGGAGAGCTATAGGTAACAGTCCTCCCACGATAAGCGCTGGGAAGAAATACATATATAGTTCCCTGCTCGCAACAAAGTAACTCCAGTCTAGACCGAGCCACACGATGATGACGGTGAGAAGGATGGCGAACACATGCCACGGCAGATATCGAGGTGCAAAGCACCTAAGCAGGTTTGGACCTAGGGTTCGAAGGAAATGCCTCATCTCTACTTTTTATACTCACGTAGGTTCTTTTACGCCCAAGCACCGATAATCCCACCCATAACAAGCATCACCACAAGTGAGCAGCCTGTTTCAAAAAGCCATAGTTTGAAGCTATTTTTCATCCATATAACTCCCATTGAACTTGAAGTCACGAGGAAACCAATCCATGCCAAGAATCCACAGAGCATACCAGTTCCAACACCTGGGCCAGCTAAGTAAGACGATGAGGATACAAGAACATAAAATACAGCAAGCACGTATGCCGTTACAAGGTTAGCAAGCATGTTCCAAAGCATCTGCGGAATCATGTCTGAAAACTTCTCATTTCCTGTTGGATGTATATCAGCTAGTTTCATCCACAGCTTCCCTAGAAGCGGGCCATGGAACATGAATCCGAGCACAAACGCTGCGATTGCAGCTGCTACAACAACTAATAGATTAATGGGTACCATACGTTTAGGTTACGAAGTGCTAATACGTATAGTATACGCCCACCCTGGATCTACGATGATTTTTATATACAAATTCTGAGATGATTGGCTGGCCTTGTGGGACGACGTTAGAACTATTTTAAGCTTCTAATCTAAGCGTTTCCAAACCATCTCAAATATCTCTCTCATTGTTTTAGCCACATCTGCATTCTCAATAGCGATGCCTTGGAGATTCTTATAATCGTGAATACGTACAATACGCTCGGAGATATCAATAGCGACCTCTGATGAGAACTCTTCATGAGGAACGACTTTCATGTTTCGACCATGCTTTTTGTCCTGCTCACGATAAAGCTCTAGTGATTCATGATCAGGCACTATTCCTCGCATGGTAATGCGACGCTTTGCATTCTTATCGTTCCACTCCTGAAAGAAAGTAGTTAGTTCGCTGGGCAAATCCTTGCTCGTTGCATAGAACCCGAGAATTTCCTTGCCCTTATCCTCATCGCGCTTGTAGTCCATTACCTGCTTAATACCCTTCAACCCTTCAAAGTAGAGGACGTTTACTTTTGTGTCTGCACCCTTGGTCATAGCAAGGAGTTCTGGCAATTTCTCCTTTGCTAAGGATAGTTTCTCCTCTGCTACCCCAAACGCTTGTTCCGGAGATATTGGACGATATGACTGCTTGCGGGCACGAGGTACGCGTTCAGCCAAGCCCTTATCAATAAGCTCACCGAGAATGACGTACGTTGTAGGGCGTTTAATTCCAGCTTTATCGGCAATAGAATACGCACTTCCCTTACCAAGCTGTAAAAGAGCCATATATACAGCAATTTGCTTGTCATTTAGACCCAAAACGGACAGTGCTTCCGTAATATTCATATAATACAAGCTATCATAAGTAATATATGCTGTCAATATTTTTGATGATTAATTAGATGTTTACCTAAATATCCTTTATATTAAGCCATACGACAGCGATATTATAGTCATATCTTCTGTCTTTATACTTGACATATCGCTCTGTAACAAGTATAGTACTTTCAGATTCAAAGCACATTGACTTGGGCAATCACGTCCTTCAGGAGAAAAGCCATGACCCAGCAGACCACATTCAAATTCAGCGACGACCACTACCATGGCGGTCGCCTGGCTGTAGAAGAAAGGTCTTGCTTCGATCTCGAAGGCAAGGCTATCGCAGAAGTGCGAGAGAACTTCTCGATGAGCAAACTCACCATCGTGGAAATGATGGTCACCTACAAGGGTGGTGTGGACAGCCTTACGGCTGCCCAGATGAGACTCATAGAGGAGCGTTCGCGCTTCCGCCTGGAGGCATTCTATATGTGCTCACCAGGCCCGCGAGTCTTCACCCATTCGATATACGATGGATGGGTGAATGAGGGAAGCTTGTACTTGCTGGAAAGGGTACAAGTCAACTACATGAGGGGAGAGCTACTGGTCGGTCGTAGGATCTCGTGGGAGCTTGGCTTCCGCGTGATCCGCGTAAACGTTGACGGATCTGTCGAAAGCACCAAAACCTGGTGCGCAGAAGAAGTCAACGGCCTACCGAGCTCGATAGGAGAACTTTTGAGGGTTTGTCCCGATATAGAGTTCTCGCCGTCAGTTTTCTGACGGAACCATGTACTCGTGGCGAGATAGGAGCGGGCTGATATCCCGCTTGGCAACAGAAGGTCTGAGTACTCGCAAGAGGCAGTAGGACCAAAACTATCACTGGGAGAAGCTCGCTTCTCCCCTCTATTGAGAGTTTGAAGCAATTCGAATTCTCATTGAGATGCAGTTCTTTGACTTCGCTAGAGGCAATTCCGCCTCGCCTTCTGAAGGAGATTTGTTATGGATTATTATTCCTATTCCGCAGGCCGACATATCGAGGCCATGGAAGCTGGTCACAGCTTCCGCTGCGACGGCCCCAACGGTGCAGTCCGCATCCTCATCTTCGAGGACACTGTGGATCATATCCGTGACGCTGTCGCTGCCTGCGAGTCAGCTGGAGTCTCCGTATCTGTCAGCACCAATCTCCAAGAAGCGATGGATTGCTTCGAAGGGGAGGAGCCGGGCAAGATGCGACCCTGGGCCGGTATCATTTCCGACATTTATATGCCGGAGATGGGATTCGGGAATCAGAGCATATCACCCCTCGTTCCAGGCGGAGTTCCTGTCGCTCTTGCAGCGGAGGCACTCGGTGTTCCGTTCGTGCATTGCACATCGGGATATCATCACGGAGACCAGTACAACTGGATCTGTGACCTGGGCCGGCAGCGCGGATGGCCACAAATGGTCGACGTGCCGTCGGAAAGAGAGGGTGGTAGCAAGGACTGGCCTAAAGCCATCCAAGTTCTCCTCGGGCTGATCGCGCAACGAAACGGAGCGGGCTGATACCCCGCTTGGCAACAGAAACAAAACTATCAGGCTCACCCGATACGCCTTCTACGGGAACCCCAGACAATTTAGTCTGGGGTTTTGTATTTAAAAGCACTATACTCCCCTCATGCCCGACCTCGCCACCCAGCTCGACCGTCTATATGGACTAATTAAAGAAGCTCAGACAGACCCTGAGTTTTATATGGCCGTACACCAGTACTGCGACCTGGTAATGAAGAATCCTACACTACGAGCAATACTCGATGAATCAGAACAGGCATACCGCTTGGGGCATATAGAGATATGGCGAGAACCCGCCCGCACCGACGAAGAATCAGACCAAAAGAGCGAGATGGTTATGCGCCTTGAACGCTTCAATCTGTTCTCCGAATTTACGCTTCCAATGATGCGCATCTATTATCCCCTTGACGACTATATGCATGACCCTGCTCCTGAGGACAAACAAGATCCTCTCGCAATCGTCATGATCCGTGGACTCAAAGTCGCACTGAAATACAAGAAATGGGATAAAGGAACGCTTCAGAGCTTTAATCGTTGGTTTGAAGGCAAACGATCAATGTACGAAACATCTATACGTAAATTCCATACCATGATGCTCGCCGCCTTATGGGAGAAGAATTCTGAAGTAGCTACTGTTCGTCCTCGTCCTGCAATCACTTTCAATTCTCGTACCGGAGACTTCTACGTAAACGGCACATATGGGACTTTTAATCCGAAAGGCCAAGAAGCGAAAGTATTCGGTGTGCTATACGACAGCCCCGACCACCTTGCGACCTACCTAGAACTTATTCGCTCGTACCGCACTCATATTGAAGAACCTACAAAGCCTCAGAAAGACGACCTCTCGAAGATCATCAACTCAATTAAAGAGAAGCTAGGCGACCAGCGAGATATTCTTCAAAACGTTAAAGGCGTTGGATATCGCCTTGAAATACCTATTCCAGAAAATAACCGAGAATAAACCGAACTTGAGCCTATCTCTTTGAAGAAGTATTTAACGCATTCTAGCCACCATGACCGGTGGCGTTTTATTTTCACAAGCACTCATTCGAGAGTATCAGGCAGAAATGGCCGCCATCCAAGGCGTAGCCGTTTCTGCCAATGATGCTCAGGAACACCTGCGTTCATTGGTTCGTTGCTTATTTGGGGACGGGGCGGGTGCCGGGACTTTAGTCCGGCACCGCGCCACGGAAGTCGGGGATAGTATTACCCC
>JBDSUM010000024.1:0-39182 GCA_039927695.1 Minisyncoccota bacterium | reverse complement strand
CAAGGCATTAACGCCTCCCAAACCAATCAGCTAAGCGCTGATTGGTTTTTCTTTTGCATCTTTAACAACACTACTTACCCTGCCCGTAATATTTCTTCAACAGCGTAACGTGGTCTTTGTAGTTCTTGGTGCAGTGGAACTGGCCGTTCTTGTCATGAAAATAGAAGAGACAATCGGTCTTCTTTGGGTTTAGCGCAGCGAGCACTGCAGCGATAGAAGGGTTCGCAATTGGTCCTGGAGGAAGCCCTACATTCTGGTACGTGTTGTATGCAGACTTTATATACTTATCCTTCGGCTCAACAGAAGGCCACCAACCAGTCGCTCCCTTTGCTTGTGTGGCTTCTGCGTATTGAAGAGTTGCATCAATTTGTAACTTCATGCCAACAAACTGTCGGTTCCATATGATGCCAGAGATAAGACGCATGTCGTCCCAGCCGCCTGCTTCTTTCTGCAAAAGTGATGCGATAGTAATAGCGTCAGCAATTGGTACATAGGATTCAGTCGTTGAACCATAGCGCGAGAGAATCTCTTTCTCGAAACGATCATGCACAAGCAACGCAGTGTCATCAGGGTCCGAGACACTCGCAAAGTAAATACCAGGAACAGTTGATCCCTGTACTAAATCTGGTTCCAGTTTCTTACTCTCTGCAATAAATTCCTGGCGTTGCTTTGCAGACCAACCCAATTTAGCGCCGAATGCAGTTGCAACTTGTTCTTGACGATCACCCGCATGAACGGTGACGAAAAGGCTCGGAACTCCAGCAACCCCAGCGATCTGTTGATATGCTGGGATCTCAGCAATGCGCATAGCAAGCCACTGGAATGCGGCACCGGCTGTTCCTACAGCAGCAGGAAGGCGAGACGGGGGCCGTATAAGAAATGCTTCGACCGTCGCATTCTCTGTAATGGTCTTGGTGGCTGGGTCGACAGTGACGGGGAATTCACGCGTGTCAGTTGGGGCGCTCTCTGCGAGCTTTAAGTCAGCGACAAGTATGAGTGGTAGTGAGAAGATTCCTCCGGCAACTACAACACCTGCTACAAGTATGGTCATGTACGGGAAACCTCTACGCTTCTTAGACGTAGTTGCTTTAGGATATTTTGGTCGCGGCATGAGCGCTGCTGGATATCGCGCATCCTTCATAGTCCTTATATTGTATCGGCCATTGCTATGTATGAAAACCCGCGCACTCGAATAACAAATATAGGAACAGGTAACGAATGGACAATACACTTACCTAAGTGCTAGGTTCAGTATATGAAGCAGCGCAATGAAAAGCCAAGCGTGGTAGAACGCATAACAAGGGGTATTGGTTCAGTACCATCACTTGTAATCCACACTATCCTATTTATAGGCTCTTTTGCTGCAGTCTTGTTTGGTTTGCTACAGTTGAACCTCATGCTCCTCGTGCTCACAACCGTACTTTCGCTTGAAGCTATATACCTCGCCATTTTCATTCAGATGACGGTGAACACCAACACGGTAAGTCTCCGTGAAGTCGAGGAAGACATTGATGAAATTCAAGAAGACGTGGAAGAGCTCGGCGAAGACTTGGATGAAATCCAGGAAGACATTGAAGAGATGAGTGAAGATGTCGAGGGAATTCAGGAGGATCTTGAAGAGCTTGGTGAAGATATTGAAGAACTCTCGGAAGAAGACGAAGCTGAAGAGAAGCGTGACAAGGAGCAAGCGGTAACGCTCGAACAGCTCACTAGTCATGTACGCCAGATTCTTTCAGATCTTGAGGCGTTGAAGAGAGGGAAGTAAAGTTAGCAAAACCTTTATTCTACAGATACAACTTTGAACTTGCAGACCTTGATTATTCGTGACACTATCTTGCCGGGACTGTTCCCAATAGCAGGAGCAATAGAACATGGCAGATGCAGCACAAGCTGTGGTCGACCAAAGCCTTGGCAGGCCTCTGCCAGTTCGGCTCAGTCGTATTGAGCGGTTCGAGGGCCAGCCTCGGGTTTTCTTCAACCAGGCAAGTCTAGAAGACCTCGCCGACAGTATTCAGGCAGATGGACAGCAGGTGCCGGTCAAGATCAGCACGAAGTTCGGCCATCCTGGTCACTTCGTATTGATCGACGGTGAACGTCGTTATCGTGCGTTTGAAATCATTCAAAAACGTACAGGCAACGAGCCACTAATCGACTCATTTGTTGAGGTCGTGAGAGACTTGAAGGATCACTTCAGGAAATCGACCATAGCAAATCTGCACCGCGAAGATTTGTCGCCTCTCGACGAGGCTGCTGCTCTCGCGCGACTGCGTGAAGATGGTGAGACTCTTGCGGGTCTGGCAAAGCTACGCGGTCGTTCTACCAGCTACATCGATGGATACTTAAGGATTCATACTTTGCCTGACGAAGTAAAGGCACTTATGGATCCGAATCGTCCCAAAGAAACACGGCTGGCTATAACACAAGCCATTGATATCGCTCGCGGGATACCCGAGAAAGAAGCTGTGCTGCGAATTACCGTAGCTCAGGAAGCAATCGAGCGAAGCCTTGGTGCTCTTGATACCCGTTCACTCGTCGAATATCGCTCGGGCAGCGGAGGGCACCGAGCTGGCGGCCGCTTTAGAAAGCCAAGCGACGACTACAAAGTTCTCACTGCGTTTCTTGGTCGAACGCTCGCTACTGCAACTCGCCTAAACTTTGACCTGAATATCGATAATCTTTATGTGCATCGTGACTCTGAGAGAGAAGATCGGATCCGGGATGAGAAGCTGATCGAGGGCATCATCGAGAAACTACAACTCATTCGTCGCGAAGTTGTCGAAGTCGTGAGCAAGTGAAAATATTTCTCCAAAAGCTTCTCTTCATCGAGAAGCTCTTTTTATTTAAATAATTTGACGGAATCCTTCAAAAGAAGTTTAATCGATCTATTCCGAACCGATTTGCAAATAGGAGGCTGGAATGAGGATCTTTGTATTAGGCGTCGATGAGACAACTCTAGCCTTCCTGAAAGCCAAAGGGTTTTCAGTGACTGCTGACGAAATAGAAACGCCAGAAGAATTGCATGAATTCATCGATTTCGGTGCATACGATGCTGTCGTCGCTGATCTTGATACCACGCTCTGGGGGATGTTCGCAGTAAGGTATCTGCGGAGCAAAGGAGTGCTCACGCCGTTCGTAGGTATCACCATTGGTGACGAAGAAACGTCATGGAGCGAACAGCGCTCGCTTTTTCTCGAGAATGGAGGAGATGATTTTTTGCGAAGTCCCGTCAATCCTCGCGAACTTGCCGCTACACTTCGCTCCCTTGCGCGGCGTGGCAAGGGTCTTATTATTGATATTCGTGAATTTCAAAATGGAGAGGCACTCGTCAGAGTGAATCTGTCTCTGCAAACTGTAACAGTGAACGGTACGTACGTTCATTTCACGGGGAAAGAGCTGATCGTGCTATCCATTCTTGCGTCAAATAGAGGTCGTACTTTATCGAAGGAAATGATTCTCACAGGCATGTACACGGCACTCGAAGATGAAGCTGAAATCAAGATAGTCGACGTTTTTATCTGCAAGATTCGCAGGAAACTTAGCGAGGTTCATCCTGATGCAGGAGAAGTTGTTGAGACAGTCTGGGGCCGCGGCTATCAAATGAGGGGTATTATTAATGAACCCGAAATGAAAGTGGCCTGACCTGTTCACTAATAAAATAGCCCGGATGTCGCATAGCGACTCCGGGCCTTTGTTTTATAATTCCGATCCGTTATTCCTTCTCCACCATTGGAATTTTGTAACCATGAGGCCTTTTTTTCCGGCACTGAGAAAACCTAACTCCCAGAGTCGGAATTCACGTTCTGTCATATTGTATTTTTCGAGCACGTCCTCGAGTTGTACCTGACCACTTAAGACTGCCGTCACTACCTCAAGTTTTCTCCTCGACACCCATCGAGTTTCTGAGGGCGGAAGGTCATCAATGGTGATGGTGGAAACTTGTTCCTCGGAATTTGCAGGGGGTTTTGGGATCCCCATATTCATGAATGCCTCCTTGAATGAACCAATGTATATAACCATACATGTATCCTGGTGTCGATCTATTTCTAGTCCTCTAAGATAGTGCAAACTATATTTTGGTAATCCAGATTTTCATTTACCCAGTCCGCATTTACAAAAACATATAGGCGGGTTTATACTGCCACCCTGGTTACGTGGAGATTTGAGATGTGGAACAGTAGGGTATCAGCAACCCGAAAAGCATTCATTGAACGTGTACAGCATGTGCATACAGAACTGCCCAGTCTACCGTCTAGCGACTTCAATAACTTGCGAAGCAAGCGGAATGATATCGGGTTCAAAGATCCGCTGGCGATTGCAGCAGCACAAAAGTTGTCGGAGTTACCTCGAAAAACAGAATTTCGCTGTCCCGACGGTAGTCGTGGGAAAATAATGGAGATTGATCTTAAAACGGGATTATGTGAAGTGCGAAACAGGCGAGGGCAAGACAACGTGTTTCGCGCAGACACACTGGAAGCAATTCCCAAGAAGAAGTAACGCTCGCGACACTAGTTCGCGAGTTTTTTAATGCAGACCAAACAGCAGCCTTGTTGCTTCAAACAATCCCCACGCACCAAGGCCAATGAAGGCTAGGCTACCGACAAACGAGATTATTGGGTTACTCACCGTCTTAATGGTGCTTTTAGGAGATAAGTATAGGAACATGTTCAAAAGCGCATGTCCTGCAAAGGCACCGATGGCAAAGCCAAGGATATTTACGACGCTAAAGAGTGGTACGTAGCCAGCGAAGTCATCGAGACCAAGGACGAAAGGAATAATCAATGCGAAACCAAAGAGTGACCAAAAGCTTCCGCGAGCATCGGAGTTCATATTGAGATTAGGAAGTATGTAGCGAAGCACTGGTGCCGTAAACCAGTTCACATGCTTTAGGAAAATCTCAATTCCCTTCACGCCAAGCTTAAATGCTGGAGGGTATTCACGATCAGTATGAATAGCGTGTTCGAGACCACTCTGAGCAAGCTTAAAAAGTACAAGAGCCGCAAGAATAATCATAATTGCTAGTAGCCAATCGACTTGCCTAAACACCGTCCATATAAGTAGCACGGCCATAGTGCCAAGACCATTACCAAATGCAGTGCCAAGTTCAATGCTTATGCGATTCTTCCAACCGGTATTGGTGCGCATGAGATTGCCTATGAATATAGCGAAGTCTATAGATGTCTTTAAGTACACGGTGAGACCAATCAGCACATCAGTTATCCTGATTTTCAGAGAAATATCAGTTGTGGTGAAGTGATTGAGTAGAAGTATCTGTCCATACACGAGACTAATAAGGAAAACACACGCTACAAGTGTAAGAGAGACAGGTAACACCTGTCTCTGCCAAATATTTCCGTGCGATTCCTGCATATTGTCTTGTTATACCATGCTCCATACTCGCACTTCCACTTAGACCCTATATGTCTTATACTAAGGACATTACGGCACCAGGGGGAGCCGATTCATCTTTTATGGAAAGCCCAGGCATTCATGTAGTACTCAAGGCCGAGACCATTGGCTCGCTTTTTGGCCTTACCCTTACCAACAGCCTTCTTATGACGTGGGTTGTTATGGTGGTTTTGATTGCCTTTGCCCTTATATTTCGCCGCAAGATCGCGCTCATCCCCGGCAAATTCCAAGCAGGAATTGAGTGGATGTTTGAGGGTGTTCTCGACTACATGACGGAAACGCTTGAGAGTCGTCCGTATGCGGTTCGTTTCTTCCCGCTCGTCATGACGATTTTCCTCTTCGTGCTGGTGGGTAATGAGTTTGCATTCATTCCTGGTGTTGGATCTGTAGGATTCCACACCGAAGAGGGATTCACTCCATTACTACGAGCACCGGGTGCAGATCTTAATTTCACCCTTGCACTCGCCTTTATTGCATTCTTCACGATTGAAATAACAGGTCTCGCTGCGCTCGGCTTCTGGAAATATGGAGGAAAATATATTAACCTTAAGTCACCGGTTGGATTTGTCGTTGGTATTATCGAAATACTTTCGAACCTCGGGCGCATCGTTTCATTCTCCTTCCGTCTCTTCGGAAACATTTTTGCGGGAGAAGTTATGATCTTGGTAGCAGGGTTCTTCGTTGCGTACCTATTGCCGGTACCACTGATGGCCTTTGAGGTCTTCGTTGGATTTATTCAGGCAGTGGTGTTCGCGATGTTGACCTTGTTCTTCATCAAGCTTGCGATCATGGAACCACATGGGGAAGAGGCGCACTAGCGCACTTTTCCATGTGGCTCCGGGATGGAGCAGTTATTAAACAAACTATATTTATGGAAACAGCATCAGCTCAGTTAATCGCTATGGCTATTGCCGCAGGCTTCGGTGTCTTCGGTCCAGCTATCGGCATCGGTCTTATTGGAGGAAAGGCTATGGAAGCTATTGGACGCAATCCAGAAGCTTCAGGAAAGATTGTTTCGAACATGATTCTCGCAATCGTCTTCGCTGAAGCGCTTGGTATTCTCGCGCTCGTGGTTTCGTTCATTATCCGTTTCGTAGCTATCTAAGCATATGGGATCGCTTCTCGACGCATTTGGCATTCAGCCACAACTGCTCCTCGCGCAAGCGATTAACTTCGCCGTACTTTTCGGTGTTCTTTCGTATTTGCTATACAAGCCAGTATTGAAGACATTGGAAGAGCGTCGGGTTGTTGTAGCGAAGGGTGTCGAAGACGCTCGGGCAGCAGAAGTAGCGCTTGCAAATGCTGACGAAAAAGCATCGACCGTCGTGCATTCTGCTGAAACTGAAGCAGAAAGCATTGTTGGACGTGCTCGCACAGAGGCAGGCGTTGAGAAAGCAAAGCTTGTAAAAGACGCAGAGGCTCGCGCAGCAGCAATCGCAGCAGACGCAGAAGCTCGTGCAAAGGAAACAGCAGCTAAAACTCTTCGCGAAAGCGAAAAGGAAATTGCACGCCTTGCTGTTCTTGCAGCAGAGAAAGCAATGCGCACCGCATAAACATTCATGGAAAAAACGTACGCAAAAGTTTTGTGGAAGCTCTCGCACCAGGATGGTGCAGATTTAGACGCTTTAGTTAAGCGCCTTATCGAGCAACTGCAGACACGCGGACGCATGAAACTCCTTCCTCGCATTCTTCGTGAGCTTAAAAGGCTTGAAGAGAGCGGTGCTGAAGCTTCAACACTCATTGAGGTAGCAACGGGGAAGGATGCACTAGAAGCATTGGCGTTCGTAAAAGAACTCGGCTTGCCGGGTCTTAAGGAAGCAGTCGTAAATCCATCACTCATTAGTGGCTGGAGAGTACGCGCAAATGGAGCTCTTACCGACCGCTCAGGAAAGCGCGCACTCATCGACATCTATCGTTCAATCACCACGCACGCATAAACTTATTATTTTATTTTACTAAACGTTATGGAAAGCATCATCAAGCGAATCGAAGACCAGATCGCAGCATTCACTCCGAGTACGGAGACTGAAAGCGTTGGCACCGTGCGCGAAACCGGAGACGGTATCGCACAGATCGACGGACTGGACGCGGCAATCATGTCGGAGATGGTGCTTTTCGATCCGACATTTGACCGCAGTCTCGAAGACGCGCTCAAGGACAGCAATGCTGTCTATGGTCTCGTGCTCAACCTCGAAGAAGACGGTGTGCGTGCCGTTATTCTTGGAGACGCGAGCAAGGTTTTTGAAGGCATGCTCGTACGTCGCCTTGGTCGCCTACTTTCCATCCCGGTAGGTGAAGGGCTTGTTGGTCGCGTAGTGAACTCACTTGGTGAGCCTGTCGATGGCAAAGGCCCAATCGCAGGAACAGAACTCAAGCCAATTGAGCGCCAGGCATATGGTGTTATCGATCGCGCACCCGTGAACGTACCGCTTCATACCGGAATCAAGGCTATTGATGCGATGGTCCCAATTGGTCGCGGTCAGCGCGAGCTCATCATTGGTGACCGTGGTGTAGGAAAGACGGCTATTGCTATCGACACCATCCTCAACCAGAAGTCAGAAGACCCAGCGACACGTCCTATTTGTATCTATGTGGCCATTGGTCAGAAGGAGTCAAAGACTGCACGTATCGTTGCGGACCTTACTGAAGCGGGAGCAATGGACTACACGATTGTCGTTACGTCTCCTGCGTCTTCACCAGCAGCTTTCCAGTTCCTCGCGCCATTTGCAGGAGCAACCATCGGAGAATTCTTCATGGAGCAAGGAAAGGATGCGCTCGTTATTTACGACGATCTTTCAAAACAGGCTGTTGCATACCGCCAGATGTCACTCCTTCTTCGCCGCCCACCAGGACGCGAGGCATACCCAGGAGACATCTTCTACTTGCACTCACGTCTTCTTGAACGTGCAGCAAAGCTTTCAAAGGAAAAGGGAGGCGGTTCACTCACCGCTCTCCCAATCATCGAAACCCAAGAAGGTGATGTGTCTGCGTACATTCCAACGAACGTGATTTCAATCACTGACGGACAGATTTATCTTCTTACCGACCTCTTCAACAAGGGTATGCGTCCTGCTATCGATGTGGGTATCTCAGTGTCTCGTGTGGGTTCAGCTGCTCAGACAAAGGCTATGAAAAAGGTCTCTGGAAAGATTAAACTCTCACTCGCACAGTTCCGTGAACTCGAGGCCTTCACCCAGTTTGCATCAGACCTCGATGCAGATACGAAGGCGCAGATCGACGCTGGTCGCCGCATGACAGAAGTTCTCAAACAGAACGTTGGAGAACCTCTTCCATTTGAAATGCAGTCAGCAGTTATCTTTGCCGCTATTAATGGGTACTTTGATGGCTTCGCTCCTGCAGACACGGCAAGTGCTCAGTCGAAGCTTCAGGACTACCTTCTTCGCGAAGCTCCAGAGACTCTCAAGGCAATTCGCGATACGCGCGAGATTGGTGAAGAGACTGAGAAGACACTACGTACTGCACTTGAACAGTTCGCTGAGCGTTCAAAGTAATATTTGAGATCGGTTGAATTAGAAAGCATCTATGGCACTTAAAGATATTAAAGCAAAGATACAAGCGACTCAGCGCATGAATACGGTTACCCGTGCCATGGAGGCTGTTTCGGCTGTAAAGATGCGTAAGACGCAAGCTGCTGCCCTTGAAGGCCGCAGCTACGCTCGTGCCGCACTTTCTATCCTTGCTCGTCTTTCTGGTAGCTCAGAGCTTTCGAATCATCCGCTTGCGCATACACGAACAGGAACAAAGCTTGCGCTGGTCGTAATGACCAGTGATCGCGGACTCGCAGGAGCGCTTAATAGCGGAGTGCTTCGTAAAGCATTTGAGGAAGTGAATAGGGAACACGAGTCAGTGACCGTGTATGCAATCGGTCGCAAAGCAGATGAATTCTTCAGCCGCCGCAACTTTACCATCGCAAAGTCATACGAGAACAAGAATGATCAGGTAGAGCTTTCAGTAATGGAAGATCTATCGCGTGAAATCTCAAACGGATTCCTTGCTGGTGACTATGACGAAGTGAAAGCGGTATACACCAACTTCAAGTCAACGTTCGAACAGATCCCAAGCGTACGCTCGCTTCTACCACTCACCCTTGAAAGTGTGAGTGAGATCGTACGGGAGATTCAGCCGGTGCGTGGAAAGTTTAGCGACTCGGTCATGGTAAACGCACCAAGTCTTGAATCGCCCGTTCGTTACACTATCGAACCTGAAGCTGGCTCAGTGCTCGACGTACTTCTTCCGCGCCTTGTCGCCATCTCGCTGTACCACATGTTGCTCGAGAGTAAGGCATCCGAGCACTCGGCTCGTATGGTGGCGATGAAGAACGCGTCAGACAAGTCAAAGGAAGTGGCTCGCGACCTGACGCGTGTGTACAACAAGGTGCGTCAGGCAGCTATTACCCGCGAAGTGTCAGAGATAGTGAGTGGTCGAGAGGCCCTCTCGGTTTAAAATTTGAATTCAGAGCTTGAAAATGCCAATATATATAAAAGGTTAAAAATACATATGAACACCGGAACCATTACAGAAATCATCGGGCCAGTCGTAGACGTGCACTTCGCTGAGAAGCGTCCTGCTATCGAAGACGCCCTCGTTATTGAGGCAAACGATATGCATGGTCGCATTACGCTTGAAGTCGCAGCTCACATTGGGCTCGATCGCGTACGCACCATCGCTATGACCGAGACAGCAGGACTTTCTCGAGGAGAAAAAGCTGTAGCTACAGGCTCTCCTATTTCTGTTCCTGTGGGAACCGAGGTTCTTGGACGACTTTTCAACGTCCTTGGTGAGACGATCGACGGAAAGGAAGTAATTCCTACATCTGTAAAGCGTCTCCCGATTCACCGCAACGCTCCACGTTTCGATGAGCAGATGACTAAGGCTGAAATCTTTGAAACCGGTATCAAAGCTATCGACCTCATCATTCCGTTCATTAAGGGAGGAAAGGTTGGTCTCTTCGGAGGTGCTGGTGTGGGGAAAACCGTTACCATTCAGGAACTCATTCACAACGTAGCAAGTAACCACGGAGGATACTCAGTATTCGCAGGTGTGGGAGAGCGTGTGCGTGAAGGTAATGACCTCTACCACGAAATGGCGGAGTCAGGTGTGCTCGACAAGACTTCCATGGTATTCGGTCAGATGAATGAAGTGCCAGGAGCACGCGCTCGCGTTGCTCTTACAGGACTTACTCAGGCTGAGTACTTCCGCGATGAGTCAGGAAAGGACGTTCTCTTCTTCATGGACAACGTATTCCGCTTCATTCAGGCAGGTTCAGAAGTGTCTTCACTCCTTGGCCGCGTGCCATCTGCGGTGGGTTACCAGCCTACTCTCGGTGAGGAAATGGGTCGCCTACAGGAGCGCATTACCTCAACGAAGAATGGTTCTATTACTTCAGTGCAGGCAGTGTACGTGCCAGCTGACGACTTCACAGACCCAGCTCCAGCAACAACCTTCGCTCACTTGGATGGTACGGTATCGCTTTCACGTCAGATTGCATCACTCGGTATCTTCCCAGCTATCGACCCTCTTGCTTCAAGCTCGACAGCACTCACTCCAGCAATCGTTGGTGAAGAACACTACCGTGTCGCAAACCTCGTAAAGCAGACACTTCAGCGATACAAGGATCTCCAGGACATCATTGCGATTCTCGGTATCGAAGAACTCTCAGACGAGGACAAGCAGACGGTATACCGCGCTCGTAAGATTCAGCGCTTCCTCTCGCAGCCATTTGCAGTGGCTGAACAGTTCACCGGTACTCCTGGTGCATATGTAACCCGCGAAGAGACCGTTCGTGGATTCGGTGAGATCGTTGATGGCAAGCATGACGATAAGCCAGAAGCTGCATTCTACATGAAGGGTGGTATCGATGAAGTAACGGCTGCGTAAGTAGCAGACACGTACGATATGGCAAAAACCTTTCATCTTGTTGTTGCTAAAGTCGGAGAAAATCTCTTCGATGGGGAAGCACAGTCCGTAACACTTCCTGGTGAAGATGGCGTCCTTACCGTAATGGCTAATCACGAAGCATTCGTAACACCTCTTAAGGCTGGAACTATTCGCATTGAAGACGCAACTGGCGCAAAGCAGGAAATTGAATGGGAAGGGACTGGTCTACTCGAGGTTTCAAACAATCAAGCAACCGTCATTTTATAGTTTGACAGTACTCATATAACATGGTCTACTCCTATTAGACTTAGGAGTATTGCAACATGAGTAGCCGCAAACTTCAGTACATCAATGAAAAGGGTGAACTGAGATATTGGAAGGCCAATCGCGCTCGAGAGCACTTTTGGCAGGCACTTGCTGGTGAGTATCGGAAGCCCACAGAGCTGACGAAAATCATCGTAGTGCCACCCCCGTATGATGGGCCTAATGCGGTAGCAATAGCCTTTTATAACGGGCTGACATACCTCATAAAGGTCTTCAAAGACGAGTACGATGTCGTTAATTTCCACTACTTCCACCCAGACGACACCATGGTATATCTCGTGGTAGAGCCATACGATAACGCCGAAAAAATTCGGGGGAACCTCTATCGCCGGCTCGCCTGGGCTGACTCCCACCTATAACTCGAGACTCGCGCAAGCGGGTCTCATTTGTTATCATTTGAATATATGGGTATACAAAACTTTCTTTTGGGACAGGCAATGAAATGGAAGATGAAGGACGTGCCAGAGGCGCAGCGTGAGCAGATTATGGCGCTTGTGCAAAAGGATCCTGAACTATTCAAGAAGATTGGCGAAGAAGTTGAACGTCGTACTAAAGGTGGCGAGCCTCAAATGAAAGCGACTATGGAAGTCATGAAGAAGTACCGCACTGAACTCGCGGGAATAATGCAGAAATAGTTACCAATCCACTTACCTACGATGAAAAAGATATTTATATTGATGGGAAACCCAGATAAAGAAGGCACGATGTCTGCAGACTTTGCTGATTTCTACGAAAGCGAAGCGAAAGCCGCCGGACATGAAGTCCGCCGCACAAATATTGGTGACCTACAGTTCGATCCTATCCTCCATAAGGGATACAAAGAAATTCAGCCGCTTGAAGCTGATCTCTTGAAAGTTCAAGAAGATATGAAGTGGGCTGAGCACTTCGTACTTATCTACCCGCTCTGGTGGGCAAGTATGCCAGCACTTTTGAAAGGACTTTGGGATAGAATCTTTATTCCTGGCTTTGCCTTTCATTTCTACAAGAACGGCATGGGATGGGACAAACTTCTCGCTGGAAAGACAGCACGCGTAATCATCCTTTCAAAGAACTGGCCTATCATTGAGCGCGTTCTCTTTGGAGACTTTAAGAATGAAGTAGGTAAGGCGCTTCTTGGCTTTGCGGGGTACAAGGTACGTATAACTGAGGTTGGGCATTCCGAAGGCATGGAAGAATCCAAGAAGGCTTCGTGGATGAAGACTATCTCTAGCTTGGCTCAGAAAGGTTCATAGTGCTGATTCGATAGAATATATGCTAAAAATTGGAATTGTTGGGCTCCCGAACGTCGGTAAATCGACGCTTTTCAACGCGCTTACAAAGCAAAGCGTACCTGCAGAAAACTATCCGTTCTGTACGATCGATCCTTCTGTTGGAGTCGTTGCTGTGCCTGACGAACGCCTCGATGCTCTCGCTAAAATCTCAGGTTCAGAAAAGATTCTCCCTGCAGCTATCGAATTCGTCGATATCGCCGGACTTGTACAAGGTGCTTCTGAAGGTGAAGGGCTGGGAAATCAATTCCTATCGCATATACGCGAAGTCGATGCCATTCTTCATATGGTGCGTTTCTTTGATGACGCAGATGTTACGCATGTGCATGGTGATGTAGACCCTGTACGCGATATAGAGATCATCAATCTTGAACTCGTGTTAGCAGACAGTCAGTCAGTAAAAGGTCGTCGCGAAAGATTGGTGCGCGAAATAAAGACCGGTCTTAAAGACGCCGTTGCAGAAGACGAGGTGCTAGCAAGAATTGAAGCACTACTTACGCAAGGTAAACTAGCGCGCAACGCAAACCTTACACCAGAAGAAGCGTTTCGTATTAAATCTCTAAACTTACTCACACTTAAGCCAATCTTGTACTCACTTAATGGTAAGTCTGGGGGGACCATTGACGACGCTCGTCGCGAAAAGGCTCATGCGCTTATAAGCTCAATGGGTTCTGAATTCGTGCATGTTGACGCTGCAACAGAGCGCGATCTTAACGATGTCTCAGAAGAAGAGCAGGGTATGTTCCGTGAGGAATTAGGTGTCGAGATTAACGGTCTTGAAGCACTTATTCGTGGGGCATATAAGACACTAGGTCTTATAACATTCTTTACTACAGGACCAAAGGAGACTCGAGCGTGGACAATTCCTGCAGGTGCTACGGCGCCTGAAGCAGGTGCCGCCATTCATAACGATTTCAAAGACAAGTTTATCCGCGCTGAAATAGTTTCAACTGAAGCTTTGCTCGCAGATGGTTCGTGGAGTGCTGCCCGGGACAAAGGTGACCTTCGTACAGAGGGTAAAACCTATATATTCCAGGATGGAGACGTGGCGGTCTTCCTGCATGGCTAATACAGAAATTAAAGGTAAAATAGTACTTATGAATCTTTCACCATCCCAAAAGAAGCAAATAGGAGCAGTCCTTATTATTTTTGTACTCATATCAATATATGGTAGCCGCAGATCGTGGTTGCCTGTTCCTGATAACACCACATATCACGACGTAGACTTATCGTTTACGTATCCTCGAACCTATCACCTTGATGAATACGGTATCGACATCGCCTCGCTAGGAAAGCCATTCGGGGATACTTTTACACCGCTCGTTGAGGTAGTGCGATACGAAAATGATCCTGACGAGAAATTGCCCGCAACGTACCTCGATTTTATTAAAAAACAGGCAATGAACCTGTGTGGTTCTGATGGATCTATCGAAAGTATTACGTGTACTAAGGTAGACGCAAAACCATTCGTAAGTTCGAAAGGTCTTCACGGCCAACAGTTGTCTCTCACACTCGTGCGTAAGAATCTAATTACTGCTACGAGTACAAACTCACAGTACGGTCCAATCTATGTCTTTAACACTACTCCACAGCCGGTTAAGGGAGAGACTTTCGGATTTAGATCCATATTCGTATACCCATCACTCGGAGCTTTCGTTGATGGTACCTCATCGCCTGAACTACTTCAGAACGTAGTGGATACTATTATGATTCCTGCGAAAGTGATGAGTACTATCGGTGAATAGTATAAAGATACTTCTTAGTTAAAGCGCGCAGGTTAGATACTTTGCACTTAATTTTGGTCCCGGACAGGGCAAGTCACCGTCCAAATACCAACCACCTTGAGCCTGGACAATTTTTATGACTTGTCCTGAGCCTATTTGGCACGTAGCATAAGTATCAGTTTTCTCAAGAAGTTTCTGGCACCCTCGAAATCTGTAGTAGTTCTCAAAGCTACTATGGGCCTTTCGCACGTGATACCACTGGTATACAGCTAATGCTGCGAGACATACGACTACTGCAATTCCTATTACGATAAGGGGATTTGTTTGTTTTTCGCTCATACACACTACAACCACACGTCTTCAGATTAGGTTGCGTGACGCATGCTATAAATAGGTTATATGCACTATTACTTTACGTCGCTCGAAACGCACTTTGCCATTGCGCTCGTCCTAAGTCTTATTATCGGATACATTATGGGCGTTGAGCGCGAACTTCGTGGCAAAGATGCTGGAGTCAGTACACACATCCTCGTAATTCTTGGGGCAATGCTTTTCGCTGTTATTTCTTCTACAGACATAACCTCACCTACACGTATTGCAGCTCAAGTTGTAACAGGTATCGGATTCTTGGGTGCAGGTCTCATTTTGCGTGATGGCACAAGTGTAAGGAACTTAACGACTGCCTCGAGCCTTTGGGTTGCTGCTGGCATTGGTATTGCACTCGGTTTTGGCTTTTATGTGATAGCTCTTGCAACCGGCATCATGGCGACACTCGTTGCTCGCATACCGCGTGTTGGGATGAAGAAGGCAGCTGAAGCGGTGAATGAAGGGTAGTTTTACACGCACTACCGTGTGCCCGTACTTTGCTGGTTATGGTAGTATTTTCCTATATGGAAAACACCGCACCACCCCCAGTAACACCAACACTTACTACCGAATCACGTACGACTCCTAAGGATTTCTTCCTATGGCTTGGCGCTATCGTGGCATTGTACGCGAGTCTTACGTCGCTCATTACTCTCCTTTTCGAGTACATAAATTACACGTATCCTGACCCACTCGCCGGATACCCAGACCCATACGGAGGGGCAATGCGTGCAGCAATGGCAACTGCTATCGTACTTGTTCCGACCTCAATACTTCTCCTACGTGTTATTCGATCGATAACTGATGCAGACCCATCAAAAATGCATATATGGGTGCGCCGCTGGGCACTCGTGCTTACAGTCTTTATTGCATCAGCAGTTGTTGTTGTCGACCTCATTACACTTGTGACCACATTCCTTGGTGGTGAAATAACTATTCGCTTTGCACTAAAAGCGGCGGTGATTCTTCTCGCAGGATTAGGTATTTCTCTTCATTTCCTCGCTGATATGAAAGGGTATTGGGCAACCGAACCTAAAAAAGCAGCAACAGTGGGTATCGTATTCGCTATTATGGCCGCAGCGATAGTCGTATCGGGCTTCCTCGTTATTGGTACGCCTCAACACGCTCGACTTATTCGCTACGATCAGCAGAAAGTTCAAGATTTGCAGAGTATTCAGTACGAGCTAACTAATTACTACCAGTTGAAGCGAACCGTGCCGAACAAGCTATCGGAATTGAGTGATCCGTTGTCTGGCTTTGCCGTTCCAACAGATGTACAACGTGGTGCCGAGTACGAATACACACCGGTTACCTCCACATCATTTACTCTTTGTGCGACGTTCAATGAGACGAGCTCAGAAACGGCAGGAAAGGGCGCATATCCACAGAGCGTAAGTCCATACGGAGGTATTGACCAAAGCTTCTCTCATACTGCAGGTCAGCAATGCTTTACTCGTACTATCGACCCAGCTCGCTACCCAGCAACTCCTAAGGCGTTGTAGATGAGAAAGGAAACCTTTAATCACAAAGAAATAGAGAAGGCAGCTCAAGCAAAATGGGCTGAACTAGATCTCTATCGAACTGATCTTACGGACACGACTAAAGATCCGTATTATCTGATGTTTGAGTTTCCGTTCCCATCCGGTGACCTTCACATTGGTCACTGGTACGCTTTTGCATTGACTGATATCTACGCACGCTATCTTCGTGCAATGGGTAAAAACGTTCTTTTCCCTATGGGCTTTGATGCCTTTGGTCTTCCAGCGGAGAATGCTGCAATGAAACGTGGTCTTGATACGCGTACATGGACTTATGAAAGTATGGAGCGTATGCGCACACAAGTACGCACGATGGGAACGTCGGTAGACTGGTCAAAGGAGGTAGTGACCAGCGACCCTGAATACTATCATTGGACACAATGGTTGTTTACGAAACTCTTTGAACAAGGACTTGCGTATCGTGGTAGCGCAGTCGTGAACTGGGATCCGGTAGATAATACAGTGCTTGCTAACGAACAAGTTCTTTCGGATGGTACGGCGGAACGCTCTGGTGCAGTCGTTGAAAAGCGCAGACTTGAACAATGGTTCTTAGGCATTACAAAATATGCAGAACGTTTGCTCACAGATATTGACCCCCTTCCGTGGAAGGAAGACATTAAGGATGCACAACGTGCATGGATAGGTAAGTCAGATGGTGCAACTCTTTCCTTTGTCATTACGTTTAAGAATGATCCGACGCTTAACGATTGGCGTGACGACAAAGGTAACCCCGCATCTCTTGCTGTCTTCACCACACGCCCTGACACACTTTTCGGAGCTACGTATGTAGTACTTGCACCTGAACACCCATGGGTAACGCGCGCACTCGAAGATCACGCAGATGTGCTGAGTAATGCCGTAGAAGTGAAGAAGTACGTTGAAAAAACGAAGCGCAAGAGTGAGCGTGAACGCATGGAGAATAAGGAGAAGAGCGGTGTAAAGCTTGAAGGTATTACTGCTATTAATCCAGCTACGCACGAAGAAATTCCTGTATATGTAGCTGACTACGTAATTGGTTCATATGGAACTGGCGCTGTCATGGCCGTACCTGCTCATGATGAGCGTGACTTTGAATTCGCTCAACTGTTTAATCTCCCTGTTACGCAAGTGGTTGCACACCCTTTTAAGCAAACCACTGAGCCTGGAGTATACCGAGAAGGAGAGCCAACACTCGTGAAGGATGGCATCATAACCATCATCAAGCATTGGAAGGAAGACAAGTACATGGGTCTTGCATGGAAGAAAGTAGCGTGGGGAACATTCCTTACGGGCGGAGTCGATGAAGGCATGACCCCAGAAGAAACTGTTATAAAGGAGATTCGTGAGGAGACAGGGTACCTACATGCGAAGATCGTGAAAAAGCTAATGGTAGTTGATGGATTGTTCTATCACGTTCCAAAAGAGAAGAATCAGCATGTGCATGGGCATGTGTTTTATGTAGAACTTGTAGATGATACAAAGGAAACTGTCGATGCCGAGGAAGACGAGAAGCATGAAATTAAGTGGCTCACGCTTGATGAAATGGAAAAGTTTATTACTCCTGACACCCACAAACACGCACTCGAAGTCTTTAAGAATGGGTATGCGCCGTACACGGGCGATGGATCACTCATAGACTCTGGGGAGTTTACGGGACGCGATAATGAAGAAGCAAAGTGGGACATCGTTTCTATGGCGTCAGGTGAGCGCACTACCAACTATCGTCTTCGTGATTGGTTAGTATCTCGACAGCGGTATTGGGGTTGTCCAATTCCAATCGTCTACGACCCAGAAGGTAAGCCTCATGCAGTTCCCGCTGAGCACTTGCCGTGGTTACTTCCGACTGATGTAACGTCAACGACGAAAGGTCCTAACGGTAAGGCTCCACTGGCAGCTTCAAAAGAACTTGCGGATCGTGTAGTTACTATCTTCGGTGAAGGATGGACGCCTGAATACGATACACTCGACGTGTTCGTAGACTCAAGTTGGTATTACTTGCGTTACCTAAGTCCACAAAACAACCAGGCTTTCTCTGACCAGGCACTCATGAAGAAGTGGATGCCTGTTGATCGCTATTCTGGAGGTAGTGAACACACAACAGTCCATCTTTTGTATGCCCGATTCTTTTACAAAGCACTGTATGACCTAGGACTCGTACCAACTGTAGAGCCATTTAATGAGCGTTTTAACCGTGGACTCATTCTTGGAACTGATGGTCAGAAAATGAGTAAGCGATGGGGCAACGTTCTTAATCCTGATGAATTCGTAGAGAAATATGGAGCAGATGCGGTGCGCATGTACTTGGCGTTCATCGGTCCGTATAACGAAGCGGGAAGTTACCCCTGGAAGCACGAGGGAATTGAAAGTATGCGTCGATTCCTTGATCGCATTTACGCACTACGTACTAAAGTACAAGAAGGAATTGAAAGCACCATTCCTGCACAGAAGTCGCTTGCGCGTGCTAGCCAGAAAGTTGCAAGCGACCTTACCCGTTTCAAAACAAACACGGCAGTTTCGGCACTCATGGTTCTTATGAATGCACTTGAAGATGAGGAGCAGATATCTTCAAAAGATTTTGTCTCATTCCTAGAGGTGCTCGCTCCGCTCGCACCTCACCTGGCCGAAGCTCTCTACGAAGAAGTATCGAAATCAGAATCTGCGCAAAGCGTACACAGTCTGTCGTGGCCAGAATTCGACCAATCGCTCCTTGAAGACGACACCGTAGTCATTGGAGTACAGGTAGCAGGCAAAACGCGTGGGGAAGTTTCCATTTCTCCTACAGCAACCGAGGAAAAAGCGGTAGCTGCTGCACTACAAGATCCTAAAGTTCTCCAAAGTCTGCCTGGTGGCGCACCTACGCGCGTTATCTATGTACCTGGGCGAATATTGAATCTCATCCCTTAAATACCGTGAAAATAGGCGGTTTTCGGCTAGACAAGTGATAAATTTGTATTCTAATATATAGAGATAATACGGCTTAGATAAGCCATATTTTAATCCACAGGCACCCTCAAAATGTCTAAAAGTGCTTGACAGCGAGACCCTTGCCATGATAGTCTCTAGAGGTAGAAGCGGCGCAAGCCGTTTTTACGTTTATGCAATTTCTCATACCAGTCCTGGTGGGCCTACTCGTTCTGCCGGCTAGTGTAATCGCTCCTCATTCTGCTGAAACCGCGTATGCGCAGACAGTAGCAACGACGACGATTGCGGCGCCTAAACTCGCCTTTGCTAGCACGACCGTAGCGCAAGCTTCGTTCACGGCCAAGCTCACCGCATATAATGCTGTTCCAGGGCAGACGGATAACAACCCGTTTACCACTGCGATCGGCGCGTTCTCGAATCCTGAAGTTGTAGCGGCTCGCTCAGGCGATCTAGCTTCTAAACTTCCGTACGGAACGATCATCGCGATTAGTCGCGAAGGTAGTGACACCCCTAACTGTAATTACAGTCCAGTGGAGTCACAAATTGGTTATCGCGTTATCGCGGATGCCATGAACCCTCGCATCACTAACACGGTGGACGTTCTTCTCGACCAGAACAAGAAAGTTCAGGTTGGGTCACGGATGTACAACCCAGGGATCGCGCTCGGAATCTGTAGCAAAGTGACCATTCGTGTTGTCGGTAAGATTGCGGTGAAGGATATTCCCGCAACTCAAGCTGAACTAGCACAGATGGTTGAAGGTCCTACTGTCCTCGCGCAACGCTAATTTTACGACTCTGTAAAAGAACCCGACCACACTTGCCTAGGCAGGTCCTCGGGTTCTTTTGCGTTGTGGGACTAATCACTCATTTGCTATACTGTCTGCAGCATGAGTACGAGGAGAACGAAAAAATATACGAAAGCCCTCCATCATCTGGAATGGGATGTGGTGATACTCACAGCCAGTATTATTCTGGCGTACTTTCTCGTAGGCTCCGGCATACTTTCTCGACTTCTCACATTCACACAAGGCATGGAGCTTATAGTTGCCTTTATCGCGGGTATTTTCTTTACCTCAATGTTTACGATTGCCGCTGCAGCGGCAGCCTTTGTGAAGATTAGTAATCCCGATAATCTAATTCTCATCTCACTCATTGGAGCTATGGGGGCAGTATGCGGTGACATGCTGCTTTTCCTCTTTATTCGCGATGCCATTATTGAGGACCTAAGGACCGTTATTAAGACCTCAAGCTACAAGAAACTAGTCTTTTATTTTCACGGTGGCTTCTTACGATGGCTTGGACCGTTGCTGGGTGCGCTCATAATCGCGACCCCGCTTCCTGACGAACTCGGTCTTGCGCTAATGGGAATGTCGAAAGTCCGTACCGCATATATGATTCCCGTTACGTTTGTGATGAACTTCTTCGGCATCTGGGGAATACTTGCCTTAACAAATGCATTCCCTTGGTAACTCGTTAGTACTCAAAGATACACAACACTTCATCTATCGTTAATGGGGAGAACGTTATTAATGAGTGTAATAACAGCTGACTAACTGCGTCTACATTGTTATACTTATCTCTATGAATATGAAAAAACTACTTACCGCATTACTAACTTTTTGTACGATCGCGAGTTCATTTGGCATGTCAGCATTATTTGCAACACCAGCAATGGCTGCGTCTTCTGGCGTTGAAATTTCTGGATGGATTCCATACTGGGCAACGGCAAATGGTACTGCAGATGCACAGAGTCATATCAATCAACTGAGCGAAGTGAATCCTTTCGGGTACAGCGTGAAGACTGATGGAACGCTCAGCGACACTATGAATATTGGTCAGTCGAGCTGGCAGAATCTCATAAGTACAGCGAAGCAGAATAACGTACGCGTCGTCCCAACGATTATGTGGAGCGATACTGACAATATATATAACGTGCTCGCAAACCCTACGCTCCGAGCAGCACACATTGCGTCAATTGTAAGTGCAGTTACCCAGAATGGCTTTGGAGGCGTTGATATCGATTATGAGGGCAAAAGTGCAGAAACTCGTGATGGATATAGTGCTTTTCTTATGGAACTTTCCTCTGCACTAAATAAGGCAAATCCAAATGCGGTTCTCGACTGTACTATCGAGGCACGAATGCCGCTTGAAGCACGTTATTCTGGAACACCACCAGCAAACATTGAATATGCGAACGATCTACCAACAGTAAACAAGTATTGTGACCGTGTGCGCATCATGACCTACGACCAGGACACGGCTGACCTTCAGCTCAATGCAGCACACAAGGGTGAACTCTACGCGCCAGTTTCTGACACTGCTTGGGTAGAGAAGGTAGTAAACTACATGTCAAAAGATATCTCAAAGAACAAATTGGTTATTGGTGTAGCAACGTACGGAACAGTATGGCAGGCTATGGCAAATATCGATGGTAGTGGCTTCACATACACAAAGATAGAGGCATTCAATCCTAAGTATGGTATTCAGACTGCCCAGCAGTACAACATTACGCCAACACGTAACTCAGCAGGAGAACTATCCTTTAGCTATGTACCAGCAGAGCAGAGCCCACTACTCCCAAACAACCAAACTCTCTCAGCTCTCGCTCCCGGTGGCACACCCTCTGCACTTTTAGCGTCAGTTGGAGCCCTTAACTACGCAAAGGCACAAACTAAGCAGGCTCCGGTTCAATTCCTAACGTGGAGCGATGCGCAGGCAATAGCTGATAAAGCTATTCTCGCCAAGAGACTTGGCGTTGCAGGAATCGCAATATTTAAGTTTGATGGCAGCGAAGACCCTGCTATGTGGTCAACGCTTGCGACTACTATCGGAACTCCGTCTCCAACCCCTGGACCTACGCGCGCTACTCTTGCACAGACTTCAACAATTACGACACCTACGACTACCTCAACGAGTATTCCTGAAGGATGTACTTCGACTACGGCGTTCAGTCCATTAAATGGTCAGCGCTGTCCTACACCTACCGTAACTACCGTTATTACTGCTCCTGTGCTCCCGGTAACCCCAGGAACTACTCAAGCAGCTTCTGTGGGTGTAGTCTTCAAGACTGACCTAGCGTATGGAAATGATGGGGCTGACGTAACCCGGCTACAGAAGATTCTTATTACTAAAGGATATCTAAAGGCAACTGCTAATGGCCATTTTGGGCCTGCAACTCTCGCAGCGGTAAAGGCATGGCAGAAGGCATCAGGTCTTCCTTCAACCGGAATGTTCGGGCCTCAAAGCAGGGCGAAGATAGGGAAATAGCTTCAAAAGACACGTTTACCGATACAAAAGACCCTCTTAGAGGGTCTTTTGTATCAATGCACTTGATCACATCATATAGATGATGAAGTTAATATGAAATATATCTAATGTTTACCTAGGTATTTTATCAAGGAAAGATTGACAAAACTTAAAGTAAGTAGATACTTCAAGTATTACTGGGGCAGAGAGCAAACGGTGCAGGAGGCATCGCTTTCTGAGGTAATGGGGAACTAAATATAACTATCATTACGTATGTCAACTCTTATTACTCGCATCGCAAGTGCGACCGTTAGCCTTGCAATGCTTCTCATGATCGTACCTACCGGCGCTTTTGCGCAGGTAGATGATCAGCTCGACGCCACTACTGGCGAACAGACAACTGTAGTCGACGCATCAACTACGGATGCAACGGTAACTACTACTGAAGCTTCAAGCACTGAAGTCACAACTGATTCAGTTGACTCATCGAATGCTGCACTTGCTCCTCTTTCAGAGGCACAGGTTGTTGCAACAACAACTAACACCAATGATGGTGGGCAGTTTGATTCATTCAATACTGGCTCGGTTAACGGACAAGGTGGATGGACTTCAAACGATACGAATATCGACGAAAAGATTGTTACAAACACTGTCGGACCTGCGTCATTCGGCTTGAAGGCTATGCGCGTATCAAATGCAAAAGCTAACGAAAGCTTCGATCAGATGTTTGCTCCGTCATTTGCTACTACATCAGTCGGCGAAAAGTCCGATCTGCCCGTAGCGACGGTACGCGACAATCACTTCGAGATGTCTTTTGACTTTGCTTCTACAGTTTCAACAGAACAGCCGGGACTCGCTATTACTCTTTCCCCTGATCGTGGAGATGGATCTCGCATGAGCTACATAAAGCTCGCTGATACTCCAACTGGAGTTGATGTGATCTTCTATGACGTACAGGGAACAAGCAGTCCCGTAACGTTCGTTCCGACGACGGTTGCAACAGGACTTGATCGTTCTGTGGCTCACAACGTAAAGCTTACCTTTGACGCAGTTGAAGGCCCTTCTGACGACATCGTAAAGGTGTACGTTGATGGAAACCTCGTGCACACCGGCACAAGCTGGGAGAACTACTACCGTTATGACGCTGAAGCTTCTGCAGAACAGACTCCGCGCGTTATAAAGACCGTACTTATCCGTGCAAACGGTACTCCTACCGCAATACAAAATAGAGGCTTCCTCCTCGACCATGTAACGACAGCAGCAAGCTACGTACCAGTTCAAAACGTATACGTAAGCAACACTGACAGCACATGTTTCAACCACGCTCCTTGCTACAGCACTATCGCAGCAGGTATAGCAGCTGTTGATGCAGGCGGCGTCGTACACGTTGCTCCAGGAACCTATGTAGGTGGCTTTGTAATCAACAAGGCAATTACCCTTAAGGCTTCTGGTACTCCAAAGGCAATCATTACGGGAGTCGGAACAACAAGCTCAGGTAATGCGCTCGTCAAAGTCCGCAGCTCAAACGTTACGATCAATGGTTTTACCATTATTGGTGGTACCGATAGAGACGATGCGATTGCGGTGGGTGGCGCAGCAGCTACGCTTACGAACGTTGAGATTGAAAACACTACTATCTCAAGCTTCGGCAAGCGTGGCGTTCACTTCACGAACACTACCAACAGTTCGTTCCATGATTCTGAAGTCATTGGAGACAATGTAGACGGTACAAACCGTGTACAGGATCTTGTAAGCGTATGGGGAGGTTCAAGCGTAGAAATCTACAACAACAACCTTCACAACGCCCTTACAACAGGCACTACTCCATCATGGACATCTCCTGCAATTCAGGTGACATCATACGGAGGAACTGGTTCATCTACGGCAAACATCCATGACAACCAGATCTATTCATCTGACACCGGTATTGTTATAGGCTCTGTCTACGCAACTGGTCCTGACACTTCAAGCGCGACCATCACCAAGAACGTATTCCACGATCTCGTAACAGGTATTTCGTTTGAGTCAGCATCTTCAACAGCAGTAATTAACGAAGATTCGTTCACGAACGTTACGACTGACCTCGCGTCAGACAGCAGCGTTCTCTCGAACCCTCCTGTAAATGCTG
Source organism: Minisyncoccota bacterium (assembly GCA_039927695.1). GTDB lineage: Bacteria > Patescibacteriota > Minisyncoccia > Phycocordibacterales > Phycocordibacteraceae > C7867-001. The sequence continues at coordinate 14,383 of JBDSUM010000024.1, read as the reverse complement.
ATCGTAACTGGTGGGGCGTAAACGCTGATCCACGTACAAACGGTCTCGCATACCCAGAGGCACAGATTGCTAACTGGTACATCGATTCAACGATGACTGTTCTTAACACTGACCCTGTTCCTGCTAGCCCACTTACAACACGTGGATTCAGCGGAGGGGGAGGAGGTGGCGGAGGTAGTTTCTCATCAAATTCGGTAGGAACCGGAACTACGACCAGCAGCACTGGCGGACAGGTTCTCGGTGCAGCTATCTTCAACTTCATAAGGAATCTTCACATCGGCCTTCGTGGCACAGATGTAACTGAACTCCAGACTGAACTTATTGCAGCTGGCTACAGCATCCCTGCTGGTCCTACCGGATACTTCGGCACTCAGACTCGTTCAGCCGTAGCTGCTTGGCAGAAGGCTAATGGAGTTGCTCCAGCAGTTGGATTCTTCGGCCCAATCAGCCGCGCTAAGTACGTCGCTAACGGTGGTTTCGGGAGCCCAGTTGTAACGCTGCCAATCGTACTTCCTACTACAGGAACAACGACTGTTACAACCTCAACTACCACTACCGCGACTTCAACAGCTACAACGACTACTTCTCACTAGAACTATCGCTTAGTGTGTAACCAGCAAGCCGCTGTCCCCAGGGACAGCGGCTTGCGCGTTTTGCATTTACGTCCTATAATTTGGTTATGGATCCAGAGCTCCCACCAGTGCCGTTACACAAACGCCTACACGACTACTTCTTCCCTGGAATACGTAATGGTTATAAGCCTCATTTCTTTGGTGTACGCTCACTGAGCATTGTTGTAATCGGTGTTGCCCTCTTGCAAACAGCGTATTTCGTACAAACAAAATTGGTATTCAATCACACTCACTTTCTCGCGAGTGTTCTTCCAGGTGTTCTCACGGGACTCACTAATGACGATCGCGTAGCAGCAAACCTTGGCACGCTAACTAACGACCCGGCACTTACTCAAGCTGCACAGCTAGCAGCGAACGACATGGCAGCGAACGGATACTTTGCACATGTTAGCCCTGATGGAAAGAATCCTTGGTACTGGCTCAAACAAGTAGGATATCAATATTCCTTCTCAGGACAGAACCTGGCGGTTGACTTCACCGACTCTCAAGACGTGGAGCAGGCGTGGCTGAACTCACCGACTCACCGCGCGAACATAATGAAGGCGCAGTATACGAACATCGGTATTGCTGTAGCTAACGGTCAATACGAAGGGAAGCCGGTAACCTTTGTAGTGCAGTACTTCGCGACACCGAGTGCTGAAGCAGCTGCAGTAAAGACAGTCGCCGCAACCGTTCAGGCACCTGCAATTCATGTATCTATAGCGAATCTCGCTCCTAAGAAGCCTTCAGCGGAGCCGGCAACAACCTCTACTCCTCTCGTAGCTACAACCACTGAAGCTTCTACAACCTCTTCGGGTACCGAAGAGGTGCTTGGTGCTTCATTTCCCCCGTCAGAGCCACAGGGAGCTGTTCATGGCGCTGCAGCAGCATCTGAGACCTTCCTAGGACGCGTAACGACCTCGCCACACCATACCGTTATCTACTTGCTCACTATCTTGAGTGGATTTGTGATTATTCTCCTCCTTATTTCACTTCTTATGCATGTTCGCGCTCAATGCATCGAAGTAATGGGCGGGGGACTTATGCTACTCATTCTTGTGCTTTTATTCTTACTCGGAAATGCAGCCTATACGCCGGGAGTGACATTACCTTCAGACACCGGTAATTCAATGATCGAAAGTGGTTCAGTAAGTCAGTAAGACAGGGTATAATAAGGACATGAGCGCACGACGTACCTATACGCCTATTACGACACCTCTATTAGTTAAGCGTTCTTTAAACGGACTTGGGCTTGGTCTCGTTGCCGGTGAATCGATACCAAAGGGCGCCTGCATAATTGAATATGTAGGGCGAGAAATATCTGAAGCAGAGAAATATACAAGTAAAAGTAGGTATCTTTTTGAGATCGATAGCAAGAAAACTTTAGATGGAAAGCCGAGCATAAATAGGGCCGGGTACATAAATCATTCGCACAAACCTAATGCAGAGCCAGTTATTCATAAGCGACGTATCTATATATTCGCGACACGTACCATTCCTGCTGGTACGGAAATAACGTATGACTACGGAAAAGAGTACGTCGACGACTACTGCAATCCGTGTAAATGCGAGAAATGTGCACCAGAACTTTGGGCTTCTGCCACCAAATAATATGGACAAGAAACGACCAAAACACTACCGCCAGCAGATGTATGACTACATCGAAGAGCTACTTGGAAGACCACTAACGTTTGACGAGCACGACGTACTTCGTGACATGATCGTCGATTATGTCTTCAGCTCACGCAACATGCGCGCTATTATCGGTCGAATATTCTGTAGACACGAGTGGCAGATAGATCGAAAGATCGAAGCAGGCGAAAAGTTCCGTCTCTACGTTAAGTGTGCGAAATGCGACAAGCGCACATTCAAGAAGATGCCTACGCGTTCAATGCGCGTTCAATAGTCTGTAGGGTATTAGTCAATCGCTATCCCTTAATTGCTGCGAGAATAGTCTCAGCATCTGATACGGTAAAGGGATCTTCTTCGCAGTTATCTGAGAAACCAGGTTCAACGAAAAGCTTTTCTATCACGCCATCTTTAACGAGCATGCTATAGCGCCATGAGCGCTCACCAAAACCAAGATTTGATTTAGCTACGAGCATACCCATACCACGGGTAAAGTCTGCATTACCGTCGGGAAGCATCTTTACTCTTGTTACACCCAGCTTATCAGCCCATTGCTTCATGACGAATGCATCGTTTACCGAAAGACAATACACTTCGTCGACGCCAGCAGCTTTAAATTCATCATATTTTGATTCAAAACCAGGAGCATGAGTGCTTGAACAGGTTGGTGTAAACGCTCCAGGCAGGCCAAATACTACAATAGCCTTACCTTTAAAGATGTCGTCTGTAGTGACGTCTTGCCAACGATAGGGATTTTCGCCATCCAATGATTCATCGCGAACACGGGTCTTAAAAGTAACGTTTGGTACGATTGCTCCTTCTGCGAGCGGTACTGAAGTTGTTTCTGCGGTCATATATACATATTTATCTACTAAGTCCTTAGTACTATATCAAATTAGAAAAGCGGGAGTAATGGCTTATTACTCTTCATCCTTCATGAAGACTTCATGCTCATACGTTACAATTACTGTATACCAATCATAACCATAACAATGGATTCATTTACCGCTCCTAGCACTAAGCCCTTGTACCGATCAACACAGATAGTTTGGTACATCCTCGGTCTCGTCGAAGTATTACTAGCATTCAGATTTGTATTAAAACTTCTTGGTGCAAACGCAGGTGCTGGCTTCACACACTTCATCTACAGCATTACGTACCCCTTAGCTGCACCATTCTTGGCAGTGTTTAGAACCACTCAGGTTTCAGGAAGTGTCTTCGAGTGGACGACATTACTCGCCATGTTCGTGTACTGGGCAATTGCGATGGGTCTTATCAAGATCTTCGTTATGGGGAAGGCAGTTTCAACGCCTGAAGCTGCGGTAAAGCTCGATCAGCAGTCGTAGGATTGTATAAACAAACACAAAAGGCCCGCTTACGCGGGCCTTTTGTGTTCTTTAGAAAGGTATTAAACCTTGCTTACGTTGATAGCGTTCGGTCCCTTAGGGCTCTCGCCAACTTCGAAAGATACAGTGTCTCCTTCCTTAAGTTCATCAAAAGAGATGTTCTTAAGCTCGTTAGAGTGGAAGAATAGATCACGATCCTGGCCATCGCGCTTGATAAAGCCGAAGCCGTTTTCGTTTTTCTTGATGACTGTTCCTGTTTCCATAGTAGTTGATTTTTTTAGGTAATATTAAGCCGAGACTTTCACGCGCGCAGGAAGCCAGTCCATGATCTTCTTGCGGTGCTGATCGAGCGACCAGGCATCGGTTCGTACAAATAGAGAAGCGTGATCCTTTCGGAACTCCTCCAAGAGTGCTTTTGATGCCCTAGGGAATTGGTCTGGTAAATCCTCGTTATATGACGTAAGAAAGCTATCCAAAGTCATGGAAGCTTCACTACGAATACGATCGAGGTCAGGCAATTTCATTACTGTAATAGTACCATAAAGTCTCAAATAAGAAAAGACCCTGTCAGGGACAGGGTCTTTTCAAGGCAAAGCCTTTATACAGGCTTATTTTACCAAGCGAGCTGCCTTTGCAGCGTACTTTATAGCAAGACGCTTAGCCGTTTTCTTAGGCTGGTGCCGTGGCTTCTTTGAACTAACTCCGTGCTTTCCTACATTTGCCATATATCATTTATATTGGGTTGATGAACGCATTCTAACACACAATTACGTAATTTAGTAACCAGCAGGGAATGCGTAGGTCGTTGGAATGGTGGTAGGCGTGGTTGAGCCATAACTGAACACTATTTCCTGATGTGCTGTAAGAACTAAGTCACGTGGACTGCCAGAATAGAGCGTTCCATTTGAGTAAATCCTCATAGTGGCGCTTCCTGTATTGCAGTAGCCGCCAAGACAGTCAGCGGTTAATTCAACACCCCAGATGTCGAAGAATTCTCCAAGAGTGAAGTCGCGCACAACGTTTGATTCCACATGAATAATGCCCGTTGTGTCATGGCTATGGAGCGGAGAGATAAATCCTGCTACCTCATTGACACCAATGTGAGAAGGAATAATCATTGGCTGGCCATTAATAATTAAATCCAGGTGTTGGTGAATGTGAAGCACGTTACCTTCAGCTGCAAGAGCGGGGAGACCAATGGCTTTCAAGCGACCAAGAAGGTTTGGTGTTTCCACTTCCCACGGACCCATACCTGTCTGTATGCCCGGCAAAGATGCTGGGTCGTTTACAATCGGCACTTGTTTAGCGGGAAAGATTCGATTCCACGACAGTAAAAGAATAACGAGTACGGCAAATGCGCCCCAAATGATTAGCGGTTTTGTTTTCATATGTTCAGTATATAGCGCACCGGGGTGAAAAGGCCAGGTGATATACTTTTGTGTATATGACACCATCTGCAAATAAAAGCGCAATCGTTTGGGGCTCAGTAGTGCTTGGTATTATTCTCATAGGTATCGCGGCAGTGTATTGGACTCATACCGCTGACACTCTCCCGCATTTCTTCCCAGGATATGACGTGACTTCAGCAAAAGTCCACTTTAAACATGGTCTTGGGGCTTTCATCCTTGGGGTTGGACTCTTTATCTTCGCTTGGTTCAAGAGCGCACCCAAGGCATATTCTGTTTAGTCCTAGATAAGGAAAAGAGAAACAACACCTACAAGCACACAGTAGATAGCAAATGGCGTAAGTGTTTTGGTTTCGAAATATTTCGTAAGGAATCGTATTGAAAAATAGGCACTAAGTGCCGCACACAGTGCACCGACTACAGCCTGTCCAAGGATTGAGTCTCCACTCCCCGTAAAGAGCTCAGGAACTTTAAGCACTGCGGCTGCAAAGATAATTGGTGTGGCAAGTAAGAAAGAGTAGCGTGCAGCATTTTCATGTGAAAGCCCATTCATAAGGCCGCCCGTCATAGTAAGTCCTGTTCGTGAGAATCCCGGAATGAGAGCGCCACACTGAAAGATACCTACCACTACCGCTTGTTTCCAAGTAAGCGCAGCAATTGCAGTATCGTCATGAATTCCTTCAGGAGCTTTCTTGCGAAGCAGTTCAGCAATGTACAGTACAACGCCGTTAAGTATTAACGCAATTGAAACTACAGATGCTATTGCAAAAAGTTCCTTGAGTCTTTGTTCAAACAAAATCCCAAGTATGCCTGCGGGTACAGTGCTCACAACAATTAGCCAGCCGAGTTTCGCATATGTATCGTCGCTCCTTATCCGTCGCTCCTTTAAAGACCGAAGCATTCCAATCACTATCTTCATCCAATCGCTCCAGAAGAAGGCTAGTAGCACGAGGGCAGTTGCTAAATGTGTAAGAATAACAAAGGCCACAAACTGGTCACTACTCTGATCAAGGTTCCAATGAAGAAGAACGGGGAGGAGTACCGTGTGACCCAAGCTTGAGATGGGAAAGAGTTCGGCAATGCCTTGAAGGAGACCGAGGATTATCGATTGTGCGTAGGTGATCATATAATTCTAACTATAGTAACAGAGAGCTATAGAACTTATTAATGAAAACACCCTATGCTAATGCATGGGTGTGTTTAGGGATTTATTCGATTCGGTTCGCCGAATGCAATCGATGCCGCTCCACATAGAACTCGACCATTCTTCACTCGCTCAACAGCAATCTTGTTGTGACCATTGTTACTCGGCAATACGCCAATACAAAGTCTCCGATATTTATGAACGTTGTTTACACAAGGAAGATAAAGGGGCGTGTGTGCAAAGAGCAGGTGAGGACAGTCAAACTGATTTAGACTACATGACTCAGCTGCCAACAAAGCCACTCGAAGCGGATATTCCTGAAGGCCGGCCTCTGAGCCTAGATAGAATAATTGGGCGAGGGTACTCTTCGAGTCCGGAACTACTTCATATCTCGATAAGACAGTGAGCAGATGAGACTTACCAGGTTCCGGAGAGGAAGGATCAATCTGGATCAAATCTGCGAGATCGTCCAGATCGGCTCCAGCAATTTGTTTTCGGTCTCGAAACCCCACGAACAACTCTGAAGTCGATCGGCTGTCTTCGACGATCTCGATGACTCGTTTTGTCCTTATATCTTGTGAAAGCATTTCCACCTCCTGGGTGTTGTAGCTAACCAATTCTAGCCACATTCCAAAAGGACTATAACACAAAGACAGTATTTGTCAGTATTAACGAATTGATCAGTACCCACCGATCAATTCCTTGATGAATACGATATGCCATCACTTGCATGCCTAATCCTCATACTATATACTTAACCATATGGTTAAGTATAATTCAGACGAGATATTTGCTGCACTAGGGAACCCAATACGCCGTCAAATGACTGAACGCCTTTCTCATGTGCAGCGTCTATCGCTGTCTGAACTAGCACAACCATTCTCCATATCACTTCCTGCGGCACTGAAGCATGTGGGTATATTGGAAAAGAGCGGAGTTATTATTTGTTCTAAAGAAGGACGAGTTAAATACTGTGCCGCTAACCTTGAAGCTTTGGAAGAAGGTTTCAATTGGTTCCGTGCACAAGAAAAGTTTTGGGAAGGAAGTCTCGACCGTTTAGGAAAACATCTTAAAAGCACTAAGAAATAACATATGAATGAAAAGGAAATAACTATTACTCGTGAGTATAATGCATCCCTTGAGCAAGTCTGGAAAGCTTGGACTGAACCTGAGCTTCTCAAGCAATGGTGGGGTCCAGATAACGTGAGTATTCCTGAATGCGAAGTTGACTTGAAAGTAGGAGGCAAGTTCCACATCGTTATGGAAGCAGGCGAGGCTATGGGCCCCTATGCTGGTACCAAGTGGCCTATGCTCGCACTGTTTACAGAAATCGAACCAAACACAAGGCTCGCATACAGCGCAAAGGCTTGGACTGAAGGTATGGAAGACACTACACAAATCGAGCAGACCACCGAGATTTCGCTGTCTGAAAAAGACGGTAAGACTACCGTGCAAGTAAAAGCTGCCATCTCAAAGACTGGTCCTGATGCAGGCATGGCAGTACAGGGGATGGAGCAAGGCTTCAATCAGCAGCTTGATAAGCTGACGGGATTCTTGGAGAAGACTTTATAGCTAATTTCAACAAGAATATATGAAAAGACGGTCGGAGATTTCTCCGACCGTCTTGTTTTATCTATAGTCACGGCTGCTGAGCCGCCTTTATAGCCAAATTGATCAATCCCTTGAGGGTATTCGCATACTGTTCCCAAGGAGCGCCATAGCTACGGAGAGAGGGGACAAGGATCTTGAGATGATACTTTCGTGTCTCCCTGATCTGAGAAAGTTGCTTATCCCTTGGACAGGAGTCAAGGGTCCGAAGATTGTGCAGCCGATCACAGAGCTTGGCGACAATCGCCCACGGTCCTCGTGATAATACACGACCCAAATATTCTTCTGTTGTCTCCTTGCCCTTGGGGAGTTTTGTGAGCGCATGTATGTCGAGCGCAATCTCTTCACCAAAGTTGAGTGATATCCGATAGGGAGATAGCAGATACGCATCTTCTCCCAAATCGTGGAGTAACAGATTGATAATTACTCGTACATCCCTGCCGCCAAGTTCGGAAATGTATATCCACGCAGCGGCCTTCGGGTGATCAAAGTATCGGCCCCCGCCATCACGAACCTGGTCGGCGTGACCATACTTCGAGGCGAAGTATGCGAATTGAATCCGCTCGGAGTCGTTTGGCGATAGCACGACTTCAATCGGAGCGAAGAAAAGTTCATATCCCGGAGGACGAACAAGAGACGATACGCCTGACATGGCAACCCTCCTTTGAGTATAAAACAACAATTATTGCTGTCTCTAGTTGGAGTAAAACACTCTAATTAATGTACGTCAAATATAAAAAAGCCCCGCATGAAGTACGAAACTCCATTACGAGGCTAGTGATCAATAAGGGTCAATTCTTCTGCACTATGAATGTCATTGATCCACATTCAAAGCGCTGGGTTGTATACATGATTTTGAAACCGGCGTCGATGAGTGCTTGGCCGAATTCCATATGTTCCCAGAGCGAATGGTACATCCGGCCTAAAACCGGATTAACGTTGCCGATATACTCCCTACGCTCATAAGACTGCGGAAGGACCAAGAAGAGGATACCCTCCGGCGTAAGAATCCGGCGCAGTTCTGCGAGAGCTTCCGGTACGCGACATTTAGGCTCTGCGCTGAATGTGCAGCATCCCCAGATACCGTCGAAGCTTTCATCTTCGAAGCCAGTCTCGTGATAGTTCGCCTTGACGAACAATTGCTCCGGATTGGCCGTGCGTGCCTGTTGCAGCATGACCGGGGAATAGTCGATGCCGGTGTAATCCATGTCGCGTTCGACGAAACGGTTAACATACCGTCCCCAGCCACACCCGATATCCAGCATCTTGGGACCGGGAATATTCCTGAAAAACAGACCCAGGTCAGCTTCAGGAACTTCCAAGCCCTCTTCTAAGGAGACCAGATCTCCAGCGCCTCTATCAGTGGCGGCGCGATTCATTTGCTCGATTTCATCGAGCAATAAGGAATTAATCATGCTTCACCTCCGTTTGTTCCAGAAGGACTATAGCATGAAAATGAATATTGTCAGCTTTAGCTATCCTTCAGTATTTCAGTTTGATTAGACAGATGGAAAAGGGTAGAGTTCTATTCAGTAAATGTGCCAACTGCTCTTTGTTCAAAGAGCCTCGAGAGGGAGATTTCTCATGACAGTTCCTAAGGTACTTGCTCTGGTGACGTCCTGCGGGACTTGCGCGAACTACGAATACAACAGCGGTGGTACGCACAAGTGCCGCCTGGCTGATCAGATCGTTCTCGATAAATCGGTTATTGCGCCATTTTGTCCGCTGGCAGATTATCCTTCAAGCGTTATCGCTGGAATGGATAGAACTATTCGGTGTTTACGAGAACCCAATAAGTATGTGTTTACACACGCACTATTAACTTTCGTTGCCACCAAATTGAATCTCAATCTCGATGCCGACGGACGGGGTATTTTGATCACCTTCAAGGATTGTGGTAAGGAGCGCGAGGCTTATCTTGCCTATGATTACATCATGGAAGTCACAGTTTCTCCGCTTATAGTTACTTTTATCTCACAAGGAAAGAGATTTAAGGTGTTGCCAGAAGGTACTTCACCAACTATTGAAGAGCATCTTGGGGAACTTCCCGGTCTCGAGGGCAAAGATCATAGGACTTCTCACACGCTCCAAAAGCGCTCCCCGTAGCTACACGACCCTTTATGTGGGTCGCGTTTTATTTCGTATGCTGCGGAAGCTAGAACGTTTCTATAAAAATACGGCAGGCTTTCGTGAAGAAAGTCTGCCGTTATTATTGTCTATGGCAAGTCCCAAATTGAGAAGGTGATCGGAGCATTTGTCGCTCTTCTAATGGAGTCAAAGCTGAACACCAAAGAAATGAGTCCTGGGGTAAGATCGCCCCTAAACTCAATCATCTGCAATGTGTCGACTTCATGTCCGTAGATCTTCTGCGATGCTGCTGGGGCAAATACATCACCTGGGCAGTTGGCACCGAGGGTATTACTCCCGCCGATGCGACTTGGATGCATTGCCAGAAGACACGCAACCTCAAGGGATGTAGCGGGGAACTCACGTTTGGATCGTCTGCAATGCGCACGAGCCATGCGATCCGATTGTCCGCTTCGTTTACGACCCATCTGCACAGGCAGGATCGCAATCTTGCTGCCATATTTCTTGTAGAACTGACCGAGAAAGTCGAGATGTCTCTTGGATAGATCCTGCGTCGGATAATCGTGAGCGTTGTATTCAGGATCTACGTGCTCGAACGGATGGAGACCTCGATGTCCCCATGACCCAGCCACATACCCCTTGTTACCAACAATCTCATTCATCCAAAGCGTAGCGCTTTCGAGCTTATCTCCGTAGGATTTAGGACGCACGAGAAGCCATTCGATGGGTATTGCAGCCCAGCCTTCCATCCATTCAGGAAGTTCCGGCAATCCAGCGGCGACCAGCTGTTGTGCAGGTTTTCGTGCAAGATTGAATGTGTCGGCCACCAGTTCGATCTGCTCCTGAATAGGACGCAGACCTGTATATGTGCTTGGGTAGTCGACAGTGCTTTCAACGAAATCGCAGGAATATCCGCTCATCCTATCGAGAAACCGGCTCATATGCCATTCGACACTTTGTCCTAGAATGTCCTGCAGTTCGCCGTGTGAACGACTCGCAACTGCAGTCGCAAAGGCTCCGACAAGTGAGCCGACTTGCTTTGGCTGGTGTTCATCACCATAGGTTTGAATACGCATTCGCTTACTCCACTGTTCGGATCCGTTCCGCTAGACGACTTGCCAATTCTTCAGGCAAGCGCACTAGATACTTTGTAAATATCCAATGCGCTTGCCTGAATCGGTTCCGAACGCAGTGTACTGTGTGAACAAGTAAAGTCAAAGCAAGTACAAAACACCCTTTCGAGTGCTTGTACTAGTTGCTTCGAACCTGGAACGATGCTTGATAGGCGATAAAACTACTTAACTCTATATGCGATGAGCTGTAATACGACAATCCACGACATACTTGCACCTAATGTCATGGGAATGATTAGTACTAAATCTTTCTGCAGAAAACCGTATACACTCCAGAACGTATAAGAAACGGCAAGTAGTTGAAAATAAAAGGGAGATAATCCCTCTACACTTTTGCGTAAATAATTCTTACGAACCTGCGAAGTAAGTCCGAGACCAGTAACCAGCAGAGAAAGTATGACCGTTACAATCTTTAGTAGAGCCATGCAGTCTTTATAACACTATATGTATTTGCAAAGTTGCAGTTTTTTCGCGGAGTAAATGGAACGATGTTCGCCTGAACATAGCTCAAAGCGATTAATCTAATTCTTTGCAAGTGCGAGCGTTGCTGTTATAGGACGTATGGTGATGTACCGCATCTTCCATGATGCACGAAATGTCTCAACAGAAATTGTCTTTTGGCCACTCTTTGCTGCTGGGTCGTTATAGTACACAAGACCATCTTTAACAGCATTTATGACTACCAAATGGGGAATAGGGTTTTTGGGATCGAACTTGTAATGAACCGATGCAATGACCGGCCCCTTTGTAAGCGCTTGGGTAAACGAAGCATAGGCAACTGAAGAACCTGAAGACGCAAGGTCTGTAGCCGTGCCAGTAAGACCATGTTGCTTAGCAACCTTTAACAGTCCGCTATAGGTCCAGCCCGCTTCCGAGTAGGCATTTGCCTTTATACCCTCAGCAAGAAGTGCATCAACGGATACCGGAGAATTATTGTAATACCCAATAAGCATCGCAAGACTAGCAATGCCGCAGCCCTGCTTCTGCCATTTAGGTGAAGTTATATCTGCAAACTGCGAATAGAACGGTACCTGAGGAGGAGTTGGAGGGATAGTCTTAGCTATAGCTGATAACGGTGCGGAAATGACAGCAATTGCGAACAGCGTCGCTATAAGGGACTTCATGCGCTAATTATGACAGAAAACTAAGAATTAAGCAATTGCTAGGGTTCAACGGTAACTTTCATGCCAATATCAGCCCATAAGTACAGTTTCTTTGCATTCTCTGGAGAAAGATTCACACATCCGTGACTCCACGGCTGACCAAAATTATTATGCCAGTATGCTCCGTGAATTACCGCACCATCTTTGGTGAAATACAAATTCCACGGAACTCCAGGAAGGTCATATGCCTGATCAGAAACTCCAATTATTGGACCCTGCATATAGCGGCTCGGTGTCATCGCATAGACGGTAAACGTACCAACAGGGGTAGGAGTAAGATTGAGGCCTGTTGAAATAGGTTCCTGCATAAATAACGTGTCGCCATCGTATGCATAGAGCATCTCTTCTGAAAGTCTCACCACGATTCGTTTGGTAGTAGTCGCTACCTGGCCTTTGGTTAGTCGGTGATTACCGTTGTTTTGCACAAGAGTTACTGTGTCCGCTAGTACATACCAATCGCTCGTGACTCGCTCAGGATAGCGTAGCGTGGCATCCTGCTCAATTTTGTACCACTTCTGTCCGTCTTCCCCGGTAACCGTACCTGCAACCTTTAGTACCATGCCGTTGCGAAGCCTCATCACCACAAGGTATTCGGTACCCGGCCCACTACGCACGTTTATGCAGGTGCCGATGTATGACCAGTCACAACTATCACTAACTTCTATGTAAGGAAATAGTGTTGGGGCTACCGGTACCACGGGATGTACCGGAGTGGTGGTAGAAGTTAACTCCTTGCTTAGTTCAGCAGCAGATTGATTACGTATCGTAGATGCTTGAAACAAAATGTACGCCGTTACTACTGTAACCAATAGCACTACTTCGAGGATAATGAGCGTAGTACGATGTCTGTTGCTGAAGAATCGTTTAACTATGTACATATTCTTCATACGAATAGACGTGCAAAACTCCAGAGATCAAAACACTTCTTTTCAATCCACAGGTCGGTGCGAGCAGATTTCATTATTAGACTTTAGCATTAAATGCTCCGAACCTGGGACGATGTTCGGTGGGCGATTTTAAATAACAAAGCCCTCACACCATACAGGCGTGAGGGCTGGCAAGTCTTATCTTCCGAGCCATCTAACTATCTTGAATGGCAGGAACAACTGGGAACATTCCCATTGAATAAAGGAAAGCTTTGAGGCAAATACTTGGAACAGGGAATTCTGAATCTTGGATTGATGTATTTGTGTAGCATTCCGCAATTTTAAGAGTTATATCGACTTTCTCCTCGGAACTATATTCTTTAGTTCTTGATGCATGGAGTAGTGAAGCGAAATTATTGTAATGCTCGCTTCCTCTGAATTGCAACCACTTTTCTCCTAAATGTGACTGCAGAAAACCTGCTGTATTCTTTTCACTAGCCAGGAATTCTGTTAGCCGAGCAAATCTAGCAGAATTCAGTGTCACCTTAATAATCATTTCTACCTCCTTTGAGCACAGCCCAGATGGGTAATCGGACTTGTCACACAGTGCCACAGCCCATAGTTTCTTTACTATATTTTTTTAATTTCGTCAATTTTTGCTCCGCACGCTGGAGGAAGTTAGAAACTGTTTGGTATAAAAATAGGGGCTTCGTTACCGAAGCCCCTAGCTAATTTTCAAGATAGGCAGTTGCCAGATCTGCATAGCGTTCCCATTCAAGAGTAATGCCAATTCGACCCGTTGCTTTTTCTGCTATCTGTATCCACTCAGTATCGAATGTTACTCCGAAATAGGTAGCCAGATACGCTCCCGGCCATGTTGGATCATACACAGCACCGTCAATAACTATCCAACCGTGCGGGTAGACTCCTGTTGGATCTACAGCTAGTCCCTCTGCATATTCGATTGAGTTAAAGGGAGGCAAACCGCGACGCAGACCTTCATTGAGAGCGATACTCAATCCGAAGCTATTACCAAAGCAATTCCCCCCAGGAAGCAGTTTATTTTCTCGAATGAGTCTGTCGCATAGCTGCTTTGACGGCGACCTAAAGGTCTGTCCATGGCGCAACCATAACGCACCCCAGGAGTAATCTTCGGCATGTAGTCTCAAGTACTCCTCTGCCTTCGGGTGCGTTCTTCGTAACCGAAAAGTTGCATAAAGGAACTCGCGTGCATTGTTTGAGCGCTCACGCACCCAACGGGTACCATAGCGGTCGATCCAGGTTCCTCTCCTGAATCGCCACTCGCGATAAAGGCGAAACAAAAATCGCATCACTTTCTCCTGTACAAACCTCCAGGACTATAGCACAAGAATCTCTATTGTCAGCTCC